>NZ_JBHUWH010000136.1:0-17066 GCF_042670125.1 Kitasatospora sp. NPDC057198
CGCGCAGCGCGGCCGGGGCCGGGCCACGTCGGCCCGCCGGTCGCCCCCGTCGCATCGGAGCCGCCGGTTGCCGTACTCCTCCGGCAGGCCCACCCCCTGCGAACCGGTCCGGTAGCAACGGCTCGATCCGCGTCCACCGGGCGTCGGTCAACGACACCCGGACCAACGAGCAGAGGATCCGAACGAGAGGGCCCGGCAGCGGTTCTCAGTCGCCGGGGGTGCCGAACTCGTCGGACAGGCCGAGGTGCTCGTGGAGCGCGTGCCGGCCGGCGGCGGTGAGGGCGACGGCGCGGCCGGTGCCGATCCGGGTGATCCAGCCGGATTCAAAGGCGTGGGCGCACACGGCGGCGCCGACGGCTCCGGCCAGGTGGGGGCGGCGTTCGGTCCAGTCCAGGCACGAGCGGACGGCCGGACGCCGGGTGGCCGGGGGCAGGGCGATGCCGAGTCCGGCCAGCCAGGCGGCCCCGTCGCCGGTGAGCGCCGGCCCGTGCTCCCAGCCCAGCAGCCCCCGACGGGTCATCGACTCGGTGATCGCGACCCCGAGGGCACCGGCCAGGTGGTCGTAGCAGGTGCGGGCGCGGGCCAGTGCCCGGCTGCGGTTGACCGCGGGCAGGGTGCTGGGCGGAATGGGGCGTCGCGGAGCCAGCGAGGCGAGGTTCTCGATCAGTTCGGCCGTTTCGAGGTCGGCGAGGCGGACGTAGCGGTGGCGGCCCTGGCGCTCCTCGGCGAGCAGGCCCCCCGCGACGAGGCGGTTCAGGTGCTCGGTCGCGGTCGAGGCGGCCACTCCGGCGTGGCGCGCCAGCTCGGTCGCGGTCCACGCGCGACCGTCCAGCAGCGCCAGGCAGAAGGTCGCCCGGGTGCTGTCGGCCAGCAGCGCGGCCAGGGCGGCCAGGTCCGGGCCTTCGGTGTGCGCGTCGTGGTCTTTCATCACCGTCCATCATCCACCGGTGATCCTTCGGCGGGCGCCGAAGGATCCTCGCCCTACCGTCGGGTCCATGAACACCGCGACGCCAAGCCCGCTGCCCCGCGCCACCTCGGCCGACCACCTGACCATCACGCCGAGCATCCTGTACTTCGGGACGCCGGTCGTGCTGCTCTCGACGGAGAACGAGGACGGCTCCTTCAACCTGGCGCCGATGTCGTCGGCCTGGGCGCTGGGCCGGGTGGTCGTCCTCGGCGTGGGCGTCGAGGGGCAGACCGCGCACAACCTCCGCAGCCGGCCCGAACTCGTGATCAACCTGCCCGCGCCCGCGCAGTGGCCGGCGGTGGAACGGCTGGCGCCGCTGACCGGGCGCACCCCGGTGCCCGCGGCCAAGCGCGGCGCCTTCCGCTTCGAGCCGGACAAGTTCGCCGCCGCCGGCCTGCGCCCCGAACCCTCCGAGTCGGTCCGGCCGCCCCGGGTCGCCGAGTGCCCCCTGCAACTGGAGGCCCGCGCGGCCCGGGTGCACACCGACGCGACCGGGGCGTTCCTCCTCGTCGAAGCCCACGTGCTCGAGGTCCACGCCGATCCGCGGATCGTCGTCCCCGGCACCCAGCACGTCGACCCGGTCGCCTGGAGCCCGCTGGTCTACAACTTCCGCCACTACTACGGACTCGGCCCGGAACTCGGCCACAGCTTCCGCTCCCAGACGGCCGGGACCCCGCCGACCGGCCCGTCCTAGTGCCGCGTCAGACGGGGGGTTCGATCTGCTTCGGCGCGCGGCGCAGCCGCTCCCGCCAGTGGTCGCCGATCAGCCGTTCCAGCTCCGTGACGCCGTACCGCCGGGCGTAGCAGCGCGGGTGCCAGAGGAAGTCCGGGCTCCAGCCGTGGATGTCCTCCACCACGGGGATCCACCGGTGCGGGCCGTCGCGGTAACTCGTCGACACCGCTGGGCCGGTAGGGTCGACGAGCCGCGAACAGTGCGGGCAAGGGCTCATCCCGCCAGGATCCCGGCGTGCCCCCGGCGCCCGTCAATGCGTCGGCGGGCCGAACGGCTCCGGGCCGGGTCCGAGCAGCCGGCGCAGCCAGTCCGTCCGGGCCGCGACCGCCGTGCGGCTGATCTCGGCGTGCGGGGCGAGGGTGTCGAAGCCGTGGCAGGCGCCGGGCCAGACGTGCAGTTCGGCGCGGCCGCCGTCGCGCCACAGGGCGTTCGCGTAGGCGGTGACCTCGTCGCGGAAGGTCTCGGCGGAGCCGACCTCCAGGTAGGCAGGGGGCAGGCCGGAGAGGTCGCGGGCCCGGGCGGGGGCGGCGTACGGGGGGAGGTCGGGGGTGCGGTGCAGCGGGCCGAGGGCGGCCTGCCAGGCGGTGGCGTTGGAGACGGCGTCCCAGGTGTCGTGGCCGGCGGCCTGCCGGGTGGAGGCGGTGGTGCCGCGGTCGTCCAGCATCGGGCTGAGCAGCAGTTGGCCGAGCGGCGCCGGGCCGCCCTCGTCGCGCAGCAGCAGGGCGAGCGCGGCGGCCAGCCCGCCGCCGGCGCTCTTGCCGGCCAGCACGATCCGCCCGGGGTCGATCCGCAGGCGTTCGGCGTGCCGGACGGCCCAGCGCAGCGCGGTGCGGCAGGCGTGCAGCGGGGCGGGGTAGCGGGCGGCGGGGGCGAGCGGGTAGTCGACGGAGAGCACGGCCAGCCCCAGCGGCCGGGCCAGCTCCCGCAGCACGCGCGGCAGGACGGCGTACGCGTTGCCGCCGATCAGGCCGCCGCCGTGCAGGTAGAGCAGGGCGGGCAGCGGCCGGTCGGCCCCGGCGGGGCGGGCGGCGACCAGCGGGGTGCCGTCGGCGTCGTGCTCGGTGGCCGCGAAGCTTCCGCCGTCGGCGAGTTGCCGCAGGGTCGGGCGCGGCCGCCGGGCGGCGTCGTGCCGCTGCCACCGCGCCAGGGCGTCGGGCGTCAGCGGGGCGGGCACTCCGCCGCGGGCGGCCAGCGCGGCGGCCAGCTCCGCGTCCAGGTGGGGTTCGCGCACGGCACCTCGGCTCGTCGGGGAGGGGGCGGGGGGAGGGAGGGTTCGGGGCGTCGTACTCGGTCGTCGTGCTCGGTCGTCCCGTCGAGTATGCGCGGAAACAGGGCCGCCCCGCCGCAAGTTGACGCCTGCGACCGGCATTGGACTGGACCATTCACCCGGGGCCGCTAGCATCGCGCCCATGGACGACACGGTGGTCCCGGACGAGCCGCGCTGGCCGGGCTTTTCGGGCGGGCGCTGGTTCGGCGCCGGGTTCTTCGCGGTGCTGGTGGCGGCGGGCGGCTTCGGCGCGGCCCGGGCGCGGCCGGCCCTTCCCGCCGCCGAGGGGTGGGTGGTCGCGGGGCTGGCGCTGTTCGGGGCGTTCCTGGCCTTCGTGTTCGGGCAGTTGACGGCTCGGGGCGGCGGCCCGGACGGCGGGGTGCCGGTGTTCGGCGCGGGCACGGCCGTGCTGGCGGGCACGGCGCTGGGGGCCGGTGGCGCGGCGGCGGGCGGCTGGGGCGGCTGGCCGCTCGCGGCGGTCGCGCTGCTGGCGGCGGCGGGGGCGGTGCCCGCGGCCCGGCACTCGCGCCGGTGGTGGCTGGCGGACCGGACGGAGCAGCGGGCGGCGGCGCTGCTGGAGCGGCGGATCCGCACCGAGGGCGAGGCGGTGCGGGCCACCGTGGTCAAGGTCGCCGGGATCTCCGAGGAGCCGAACCACGAGGGCCGCTACTGGGCGACGTTGACGGTGCGGTACGAGGCGGGCGGCGTCGGGCGCTCGGCGCAGTGCCCGCTCTCCTTCCCCGCCCACTCCCGTCCCCGCCCCGGCGACCCGGCCACCGTCCGCTTCCTGCCCGCCGACCCGGCCGACGTCCGCCTGGAGCTCGACGACCCGGACGCCCCGCAGGACGCCGACGCCCCGCGGGACGCCGACGCCCCGCAGGACACCGACGCCCTCGCCGAGTAGCGCCTCCCGGACGGGAGTCAGCGCAGGATCGCCAGCTGCCCGGTGGCGCGGGTCATCGCCACGTACCGGTCGACGGCGCCCTCGATGCCCTCGCCGAAGGACTCCGGGTCGACGATCACCACCAGGTCGAACTCCAGGCCCTTGACCAGTTCGGGGCTGAGCGAGCGGACCCGGCCACCGCCGAGGAAGGTCGGGTCGCCGATCACGCAGGCGGTGCCCTCGGGGTGCTCGGCGAGCCAGGCGTCCAGCAGCGCGTCGCGTTCGGTGCGGGCGCCGTGGTGGACGGGCAGGCCGCTGCGCCGGATCGAGGTCGGGACGTTGGCGTCCGGCAGGGCGGCCCGGATGACCGGCTCGGCCTCGGCCATCACCTCTTCGGGGGTGCGGTAGTTGACGGTCAGCGAGGTGAGGGCGACCCGGTCCAGGCCGGCCCGTTCCAGGCGTTCGGTCCACGATTCGGTGAAGCCGTGCCGGGCCTGGGCGCGGTCGCCGACGATGGTGAAGGAGCGGGACGGGCAGCGGGCGATCAGCATCTGCCACTCGGCGTCGGTGAGTTCCTGCGCCTCGTCGACCACGATGTGCGCGAACGGGCCGGCCAGCAGGTCGGGGTCGACGGGTTCGGCCTCGGTGTGGTCGATCAGTGCCTCGCGCAGGTCGGCGCCGCGCAGCATGGCGACCGCGCCCTCGCTGTCGTAGTCGGCGTCGAGCAGGTGGTCGACGACGCCGTCCATCAGCTCGCGTTCGGCGGCCAGCCGGGCCCGGTGGGCGCGCTGGCGGCGGTCGGCGTCGGTGTCGCCGAGGCGGCGGCGGGCGGCGTCGAGCAGCGGCAGGTCGGCGAGCGTCCAGGCGGCGGGGTCGGTGCGCTGGAGGGTGCGGATCTCCTCGCGGCTCAGCCAGGGCGCGCACAGCCGCAGGTAGGCGGGGACGGTCCACAGGTCGCCGACCAGGTCGGTGGGTTCGAGGATCGGCCAGGCGCGGCGCAGCGCGCCGAGCAGTTCGGGGTCGCGGCGCAGTTCGCGGCGGAGCACCTCGGGCGAGATGCCGTCCTCCTCGTCGTCGAAGGAGTCGGCGTTCTTGTCGAGCAGGATGGTGATCAGTTCGTCGAGGATCTGCTGGCGGGCCTCGTTGTGCGGGACGCCGGGGCCGGGGGCGGCGAACGCCTCGGACCAGTCCTCGGGGTCGATCCACAGCTCGTACCACTCGGTGGAGAGCTTGCGGCCCTCGGCGGGCGGCTCCTCGTAGACGGCGACGGCCTTCTCGATCGCGTGCACCATGCCGGCGGCGGCCTTCAGCCGGGCCACCTCGGGGTCGGGTTCGGGGGCGACGGCGGCGCCCTCGGGCAGCAGGTCGCGCAGGGTGCAGGTCTGCACGCCCTCCTCGCCGAGGCTGGGCAGCACGTCGGAGACGTACGCCAGGTACGGCTGGTGCGGGCCGACGAACAGGACGCGGCCCTTGCGGTGGCCCAGCCGCGGGTCGGAGTACAGCAGGTGGGCGGTGCGGTGCAGGGCGACGACGGTCTTGCCGGTGCCGGGGCCGCCGTCGACGACCAGGGCGCCGCGCGAGCCGGCCCGGATGATGGCGTCCTGGTCGGCCTGGATGGTGGCCAGCACGTCGCGCATCCGCTCGGAGCGGGAGCTGCCGAGGCTGGCGATGAACGCGGACTGGTCGTCGAGGGCGGCGTGGCCGTCGAGGCCGTCGGCGGTGAACACCTCGTCCCAGTAGTCGCCGACCTTGCCGCGCTGCCAGCGGTAGCGGCGGCGGCTGGCCAGGCCCATCGGGTTGGCGTGGGTGGCGGCGAAGAAGGGTTCGGCGGCGGGCGAGCGCCAGTCGACCAGCAGGCGGCGGCCGTCGGCGTCGGCGAGGCCGAGGCGGCCGATGTAGACCGGTTCGGGGTCGTCGGCGCGGACGATCCGGCCCAGGCACAGGTCGTGGCCGAAGCGGCTGAGGGTGCGCAGCCGGGCGGAGAGCTGGTGCACCTCGTTGTCGCGGTCCATCGCGGCCTGCCCGGCCCCGCCGGGGCTGCGGCGCACCTGCTCCAGGCGCGCGGTCAGCTCCGCGGTGTCCCGGCGCAGGGTGTCGGCGACCTCGGCGAAGTGCCGGTCGTCGGCGGCGATCAGGGCCGGGTCCGCCTTGGCGGCGAGCCGCTCGGGCAGGTCGAAGGCGCTGGTCGTCGGCTGGTTCATGGGTGGTGACTCCGATCCGCTGCCGGGTGGGCCGCGCTCCGTCCGCGTGCTGCTCGCGGTCTGCCCCGTTTGTGCTGTTTGCGCGGGTTCCCGGTTCAGACCAGCGATTGTGCGGCATCGGGGGGGCCTTGCGGCAAGGCCCCCCTTACGGTATAAGTTTGATAACGGCAGGAGAGCGCGAGCTCCCTGCCTTTGCCGTTTCCGGGGCCTGCCCGCCGGGGCGCCGCGCGCATCCTCCGCCACCCCGGCGCCCGCTGTCCAGGCCCGCAGACCCGCACCGCCGCGCCACCCGCACACCCGCACGCCCGCCGGCGGGTCCCGAGCCGCCCGGGGTCAGCTGCCGTCCTCGCGCCGGGCCGCGATCAACTCGGTGATCTTCCGGACGAGTTCGCTGTCGCTGCGGGCGGCCTCGGAGTCGACCAGCGAGCCGAGCCGGGCCGCGGTGAGGGTGTCGTAGGCGGCCTCCTCGGGCTCGCCGGGGACGTGCTGGTACTCGGCGTCGGCCCGGAAGCCGACGGCCGCGTGGACGAGCTTGGCGAGCAGCCAGGTCAGGGGGAAGGAGAACGCGGCGACCGCGAGGACGGCGAGCACCTGCTTGCCCAGCAGGCTCCAGCCGCCGCCGTAGAACAGGCCCTCGGTGCCGCTGATCCGGGCGGTGGCGAACAGGCCGACCATGAGCAGGCCGGTGAGGCCGCCGACGCCGTGCACGCCGACCACGTCGAGGGTGTCGTCCACGCCGAAGCGGTACTTGAGGGTGACGGCCCAGGCGCAGACCGCCCCGGCGACCAGGCCGGTGACGACGGCGCCGAGCGGGTCGATCTCGCCGCAGGCGGGGGTGATGGCGACCATGCCGGCCACGCCCGCGGAGACCACGCCGGTGGTGCTGACCCGGCCGGTGCGCCACTTCTCGACCAGCGGCCAGCCGACCATGGCGGCGGCGGCCCCGAGCTGGGTGTTCAGGAAGGCCGCGGCGGCGGCGCCCTGGTCGGTGAGCGCGGAGCCGGAGTTGAAGCCGAACCAGCCGAACCAGAGCAGCCCGACGCCGATCACCACCAGCGGGATGTTGTTGGGCCGCTCCTCGCGCCGGGCCCAGTCGCGCGGGCCGCGCAGGGCGAGCGCGACGGCGAGGCCGGCGACGCCGGAGCTGAGTTCGACGGGCAGGCCGCCGGCGAAGTCGAGCGCGCCGAGCCGGTCGTGGATCCAGCCCTGCGGGTCGAACACCCAGTGGGCGGTGGGCACGTAGACCACCAGCAGCCACAGCGGGACGAACAGCAGCCAGCCGCGCATCCGGGCCCGGTCGGCGACCGAGCCGCTGATCAGGGCGACGGTGACGACGGCGAAGCCCATCTGGAAGGTGGCGAAGATGTAGGTGGGGATGGCGCCGGTGAGGGTGTTGATCTCCACGCCGCGCAGGAACGCCCGGTCGAGGTTGCCGATGATCCCGGCCCCGCCGGCGTCCGGTCCGAAGGCCAGGGTGTAGCCGAGCGCCCACCAGACCAGGCTGCCGAAGGCGAGCGCGGCGAAGCTCATCTTGATCATCATCAGGACGTGCTTGAGCCGGACCATGCCGCCGTAGAAGAACGCCAGGCCGGGCGTCATCAGCAGGACCATGGCGGTGGAGGCCAGCAGCCAGGCCGTGTCGCCGGCGTTGTAGGCCGGAGGCATCGGCGGGAGCGCGGAGAGCACGGGGTTACCTCCCGGGACGAACGGACGAACGGGCGAGCGGGCGAGCGGGCGGTCAGGTCTTGCGCAGCGCGGGCGCGGGCTCGCCGGTGAGCAGCAGCCGGACGGCCCGCCAGGCGGCGTCCAGGGCGGCGGCGGTGCGCACGGGGCTGTCCTCCAGCAGGCGCAGCCAGGCGCCGCTGTCCTCGGGGAGGGTGGAGACGCCGTAGCGCAGGCCGCTGCCGTCGAGGGCGCGGTGCAGGGTGTCGGCGATCTCGGCGGCGGGGCGCAGGTCGCTGACGGCGTACAGGGTGGCGAGGTGGTCGTGCCCGGCGAACACGGCGGGCCCGGTGACGGCGGTGCGGTCGCCGCCGGGGAGCAGCCGCAGGGCGTCGACGGCAAGCAGGGTGCCGTCGGGGCGGGCGATCTCCAGGTCGGTGGCGAGCACCCGGTAGTCGTGCCGTTCGCCGCGGGCGAGCCGTCCGGCGGTGATGGTCTCGCCGAGCACGACGGTGGCGCCGGGCGCGGCGGTGACGGTGGTGCGCTGGTGGAACCGGGAGCCGCGGAACGGGATCAGCGGGTCGGGCAGGTACTCCAGGTAGGCGCCGTCGCCGGCGGTGAGGTGGACGAGTTGGCTGGCGTAGTCCTGTTCCATCCGGAACACCTTGGTGGCGGCCTGGGTGGTGAGGTGGACGCGGGTGCCGGGGCCGCAGCGGGCGTCGATCCGGTAGCGGTCGGCCTGGGCGACGCCGCCGCCGGTGGCCATCAGGTAGACGTACGCGGTGTCGGGCCGGGCGGGGTCGATCCACAGCGGGCGCATGATCTGCAGCGGGGTCTTCTGGTACCGCTCGACGAGTTCGGTGCGGCCGCCGCGGACGGCGAAGGCCAGGTCGAGGATGCCGACCTTGGCGGGTGAGCCGGGGGCGAGGGTGTCGGGGCGGGCGGCCAGGCCGGCCACCTCGGCGGGGAGGTGGCCGGCGGCCCAGTGCGCCGGGTCGAGCCGGTCGGCGGCGGCGGTCCGCACGGTGCGGAGGAGCGCGGGGGGCACGGTCAGATCAGCGCCTTGCGGCGGGCGCCGAGGAAGGCGGCGAGTTCCTCGATGCCGGTGCCGTCGAGGGAGTTGGTGAGGATGACGGGCTTGCCGCCGCGGACGCGGTGCGCGTCGGACTCCATGACGCCGATGTCGGTGCGCACGTACCGGGCGATGTCGATCTTGTTGATGACGAGCAGGTCGGACTCGGTGATGCCGGGACCGCGCTTGCGGGGCATCTTCTCGCCCTCGGCGGTGTCCAGCACGAACACGAACACGTCGACCAGGACGGGGCTGAAGGTCAGCGTGAGGTTGTCGCCGCCGGACTCGTACAGCAGGGTGTCGACCTCGGGGAAGCGCTCCAGGAGTTCGGCCCCGGCGGCCAGGTTCATCGTCGGGTCGTCGCGGACGGCGGTGTGCGGGCAGGCGCCGGTCTCCACGCCGACCACCAGTTCGGGGTCGAGGACGCCGGCCAGGGTGCGGCGCACGTGCTGGGCGTCCTCCTGGGTGTAGATGTCGTTGGTGATCACGGCGGGGCGGTGGCCGCGGGCGATCAGCACCGGCACCAGCGCCTCGATCAGCGCGGTCTTGCCGGAGCCCACCGGGCCGCCGATGCCGATCCGCAGGACGTTGTCGTCCACTGGTCTCTCCTTCTGTGTCGGGGTCAGCTGGCGAACAGCCGGGCGTCGGCGCGCTCGTGGCGGCCGGACATGATGTCGGAGGCCGGGGCGCCGGCCCCGAGGTCGGCCTCCGGGCGGGCGAGGGCCGCGCGGACGGTCTCCTCGATGACGGGGGCGGCGCCGCGCAGCAGCACCTGGGCCCTGCGGTGGTCGGTCAGCCGCAGCCGCAGCGCGGCCCCGGCGAAGCTGGCGCTGAAGGCGAACAGGTCGGCGGCGACGGCCTGTTCGACCGGCACGCCGGCGGCGGCCTGCACGATCCCGGCGGCGACGGCCTGGCAGCCGGGGGTGCGGCGCTCGGTGACCAGCCGCAGGTGCGCGGCGATCGGCGGCCGGTCGAAGACCTCCGCCGCCAGGTCGAGCAGCTGCCTTCCGGTGCGGGTGGCGGCCTGCCGCACCTCGCGGCTCAGCTTGCCCGCGTACAGCCGCCGGTCGACGCGGACCGCGGCGGCGGTGTCCCCGGCGAGCACCGCCCGGTGGACCAGCGCGAGGGCGGTGGCGTCGGACGGGCCGACGCCGTGCCGGAGCAGGTCGGCGAGCAGCGCGGGCAGCGTGTCGGGGGTGACGGCCCCGGCCTGGGCGTAGCCCTCCAGGCTGTGCGAGAGGGTGTAGAAGCCGCTGGGGAAGGCGGAGTCGGCCAGTTGCAGGCTGACCAGCAGGGCGGCCAGTCCCCCGGGCCGCGGCTCGGGGGACGGGTGCTCCGGGTGGTGCTCCGGGTGGTGCTCCGGGTGGTGCTCCGAGCGGTCGTCCGGGCGGTCGTCCGGGCTGAGGAACATCCGCTACACCACGAAGTAGAGCTGGTTGAGCGGCAGCGACTGGGCGGGTTCGATGGTGGCGACCTCGCCGTCCAGGGTGACCTTGAAGGTCTCCGGGTCGACCTCGACCTTCGGCAGCGCGTCGTTGCGCACCATGTTGTGCTTGCCGATGACGCGGGTGCCGCGCACCGGCAGGACGCGGCGCTGGAGGCCGAGTTCCTCGGGGACGCCGGCGGCGATCCCGGCCTGCGACATGAAGGTGACGTGGGTGGCCTGCTGGGCGCGGCCGAACTGGCCGAACATCGGCCGGTAGAGCACCGGTTGGGGGGTGGGCAGCGAGGCGTTCGGGTCGCCCATCTGGGCCCAGGAGATGATCCCGCCCTTGATGATCATCTTGGGCTTGGCGGCGAAGGAGTGGATCGGCCAGAGCACGATGTCGGCGAGCTTGCCGGCCTCCAGCGAGCCGACGTGGTCGGCGATGCCGGTGGCGATGGCCGGGTTGATGGTGACCTTGGCCAGGTAGCGCAGCACCCGCTGGTTGTCGTTGCGGGCGCTGTCGCCGTCCAGCGGTCCGCGCTTGTCCTTGCAGTGGTGGGCGATCTGGAAGCAGCGGGTGACGGACTCGCCGACCCGGCCCATCGCCTGCGAGTCGGAGGAGACGATGCTGATCACGCCGAGGTCGTGCAGCACCGACTCGGCGGCGATGGTCTCGGCGCGGACCCGGGAGTCGGCGAAGGAGACGTCCTCGGGGATGTCGGGGTTGAGGTGGTGGCAGACCATCACCATGTCGAGCAGCTCGTCCACCGAGTTCTTGGTGTAGGGCAGCGTCGGGTTGGTGGAGGAGGGCAGCACGTTGGGCTCGCCGGTGACCCGCAGGATGTCGGGGGCGTGGCCGCCGCCCGCGCCCTCGGAGTGGAAGGTGTGGATGGTGCGGCCGTCGATCGCCGAGCGGGTGTCCTCGAAGAAGCCGGACTCGTTCAGGCTGTCGGTGTGGATGGCCACCTGCACGTCGTGCCGGTCGGCGACGCTCAGCGCGTTGTCGATGACGGCGGGGGTGGCGCCCCAGTCCTCGTGCACCTTCAGCGCGCAGGCGCCGGCCGCGATCTGCTCGTCCAGCGCGGCGGGCAGGCTGCCGTTGCCCTTGCCCATGATGCCGACGTTGACCGGCACCTCCTCGACGGCCTGCAGGAACCGGGCGATGTTGAACGGGCCGGGCGTGCAGGTGGTGCCGTTGGTGCCGTCGGAGGGGCCGGTGCCGCCGCCGATCAGGGTGGTGATGCCGTTGGTGAGCGCCTGCTCGGCCTGCTGCGGGGAGATCAGGTGGACGTGGGTGTCGATCGCGCCCGCGGTGGCGATCAGGTGCTCGCCGGAGATCGCCTCGGTGCCGGGGCCGACCACCAGGCGCGGGTCGACGCGGTCCTGGGTCTGCGGGTTGCCGGACTTGCCGATGCCCGCGATGAAGCCGTCCTTGATGCCGATGTCGCACTTGACGACGCCGATCACCGGGTCGATCACCACCACGTTGGTGATCACGGTGTCCAGCGCGCCCTGCGCGGCGGTGGCCTGCGGGTCGGCGCCCATGCCGTCGCGCATGGTCTTGCCGCCGCCGTAGACGATCTCGTCGCCGTACAGGCCCTCGCTGAAGTCCTTCTCGACCTCCACCACCAGGTTGGTGTCGGCGAGTTGGAAGCGGTCCCCGACGGTGGGGCCGAACATGTCGGTGTACTGCCTGCGGGTCATGATCGGCATGTCAGTTGGCGCCCTTCTTCTTCGCGGTCTTCTTCCCGGACGACTTGCCGGACGGCTTGCCGGACGGCTTCCCCGACGGCCTCCCGGACGGCTCGCCGGACTCGCCGTCGTCCTTCGCGCCCTCGAAGCCGTCCGCGTACGCCTTGCGGAACGCCTCGATCCGGGCCGGGTGGGAGACGGTGCTGCCACCCAGCAGCCCGCTGAAGCCGACCAGCCGGCCGGTGCCGCCGTACTCGCACAGCTCGACCTCGCGGGTGCCGCCGGGCTCGATCCGCACCGAGGTGCCGGCCGGGATGTTCAGGTGCATGCCGAGCGTCCGGTCGCGGTCGAACCGCAGCGCCGGGTTGACCTCGAAGAAGTGGTAGTGGGATCCGATCTGGACCGCCCGGTCGCCGGTGTTGACCACCTCGACGGTCAGGGTGCGGCGGCCCGCGTTGATCTCGATGTCGCCGTCGCCGTACAGGTACGTGCCGAAACTCATGGGTGACTCCTTGCCGCCGTCAGCGGGGACGGGTGGACGTGCTGCTGGAGGTGGAGCTGCGGGTGCGGGTGCGGGTGGTCGTGGTGGTGGCCGCCGGGGCCGTGGCCGTGGGCGGGCCCGTGGCTGTGGGCGGGCCCGTGGCCCTCGGCGGCGCCCAGCGCGGCCGCCAGGCCGTCCTCGCCGCTCTCCCGCAGCCGCCGCAGCGCGGCGGCGGCCCGGGCGGAGAGCACCGCGGCGAGCGCGGCGGGGCCGAGCAGCGGCCCGGCGTCCAGGACGGCCGCCCCGGCGGGGGCGTCCGGCAGGGCGGCCGGCAGGAAGGAGGCGGGGAGCACCGCGACCTGACGGGCCCCCAGCAGCACGCAGCGCCGCACGCCCTCGGCCGGCTCGGGGTCGCCGCCGACCAGCGCGCACTCCACCAGCCGGTGCCGCCCGTGGCGGCGCACCAGGTGGGCGACCCGGTACAGCTCGGCGTCCTGGTACGGGTCGCCGCCGGGGGCGGTGAGCAGCAGCGCGGCCGCGGCGGGGACGGTGGCGGCGGCGGCGCGCAGCCAGCCGGTCAGGTGCTCGGGGCCGCCGAACGGGTCCGCGACGACGAGCGCACCGGCGGTCGCCCCGGCCGGGGCGCCCTCGCGGTGCGCCTCCGGCGGCAGGGCGCGGACGGCGCGGGCGGCGTCGGCGACCAGTTCCCGGTCCCGGCCGAGCGTCATCGGGACGACGGCGGTGTCCTGCCGGGCGGGGCGGGCGGCGAGCGCCCGGTAGAGCTCGCGGCCGCCGGTGACCACGGTGGTGTCCGGTCCGGCGAGGTGGCGCAGGGCGCTGCCGTGCCCGGACTCGTGGCCGCAGACCGCCAGGACGTGGACGCGGGTGCCGGGCACGGTCAGCCCCCGATGGGGTCGTGCACGGAGACCAGCTTGGTGCCGTCGACGAAGGACGCCTCGACCTGGAGCAGCGGGAGCATCTGCCGCACCCCGTCCATGCAGGCGTCGGCGCCCAGGACGTGCCGGCCCAGTTCCATGCAGTCGGCGACCGACCTGCCGTCCCGGGCGGCCTCCAGGATGGCTTCGGTGATCAGGGCGACGGCTTCGCTGTAGTTCAGCTTGAGGCCGCGTCCCTGGCGTTTGCGGGCCAGGTCCGCGACCACGTAGACGACCAGTTTGTCGATCTCGCGGGGCGCGAGGTTCATCGGCGGGAGCCTTCCTCGGAGCGGGGGACGGGGACGGGACGGGGACGGGACGGGGACGGGACGGGACGGGGGCTGCTCAGGCGGTGGCGGCCCGCAGCCGGGGCAGTTGCGGGACGGCCGCCAGCAGCGCCCAGGTGGTGAGGATGAACGGCCAGGTGAAGGTGTGGCCGCCGAAGGGGGCGAAGAACGAGGTGATGGCGGCGGTCAGCCCGGTGGACAGGCCGGCGCCGAACAGCGCGTAGCCCGCGTTCCAGCCGGTGCCGGCCAGGAACACGGCGCCGAGCGCGATGCCGACCAGGACGGCGTTGTAGCCGTAGATCCCGGCGGAGATCTGCGCGGTGGGGGCGCCCAGCGCCCAGGCCGCCACGATGCCGGCCACCGAGCCGAGCGCGGCCCACAGCACCACCCGGACGCCCGCGCAGGCCAGTCCGGCCAGCATGATCAGGCCGACGTACCAGCTGTCCACCAGGAAGACCTGCGAGACGTTGGCGAAGAAGGCGTGCCACAGGTCGGAGAAGGTGATGCCGGTGTCGCCGCTGGTGGGGTCGGCGACGGGGGCGGGCGCGCCGTGCCAGATCCGGGCGAAGGAGGGGGCGCCGAGCACTATCACCCCGGAGACGACGCAGAACGGCGCGGTCAGCGGGGTCAGCCCGTAGGGGCCGAGCAGGGTGGTGAGGGCGGCGGTCAGGACGGTGCACAGCACGCAGCCGACGGCGGTGAGGACGTACGTGGCGGGGTGGTGGCCGAGCGAGCCGACCAGCGCGATGCCGGTCAGGCAGCCCGAGTAGCCCTGCAGTCCTCGGGAGAGGGAGCCGCGGTCGGCGCCCAGGGCGTAGGCGGAGGCGGTGGAGAGCAGCGTGCCGAGGGTGGCGAACAGGCCGACCTTCCAGCCCGCCGCCCACAGCCCGGCGAGGATGAACGCCCCGGTGAGCAGCTGCGGTTGCAGGTCGACCTGGCCGACGCCGCGCAGGGCGGCCGCCAGGTAGGCGAGCGGTTCACGGTCCAGCGGGCCGCGCTTGCCGTTTTCGGCAGCGTGTGTCACTTGTTCTCCGGAAATGTCCCAGGACTCACGGTTCAGGTGAAATACGCTGGTGCGCACCGAACATGACCGTGTGTCACTTCTATCCCGGTTCGACCGGACGGCCGAACCGGGGAACCGCGTGTTCGCGGTTGTTCGCCCGATCGGCCCACGGCGGCCCCGCGGAGGAACCCGATGACCAACCCGTACCTCGACCCGGCGCACCACCGGGCCCGCCCGCCGGGCCACGCCCACTCCGAGCACGCCCCGGGCCGGCAGCCGCCGGTGGTCGCCGCGGTGGCGGTGGGCGGGGCGGTCGGCGCGGGCGCCCGCTACGGGGTGGAGCGGCTGTGGCCGACGACCGGCACCGCGTTCCCGTGGCCGGTCCTCACCGTCAACGCGGTGGGCTGCCTGGCGATGGGCGCCCTGATGACGGTGCTGGCCGCGCGCTTCCCCCGGCACAAGAGGATGGCGGGCGCCCTGCTGGGCACCGGCTTCCTCGGCGGGTTCACCACCTTCTCCCACTACACGGACAACGTGCGGGAGTTGGTGCGCGGCGACGCCTACGGTACCGCCGCGGCCTACCTGCTGCTGACGGTGGCGGCGGCGCTGGCCGGGGTGGTGCTGGGCGTGTTCGCGGCCCGCGCCGCGGTGGGCGTCCCGGCGCACCAGGAGGCGTCCGGTGCTCGCTGACTGGCTGCTCGTCCTGCTCGGCGGCCTGCTCGGCGCACCGACCCGCTACCTTACCGGGGTGGCCGTCAAGTCCCGGGTGCACAGCCCGTTCCCGTACGGGACGCTGGCGGCCAACGCCGCCGCCTGCCTGCTGCTCGGCTTCCTGGCCGGGGCGGCGCTGCACGGTCGGCTGGACGCCCACGCGCAACTGCTGCTGGACACCGGCTTCTGCGGGGCGCTGTCCACCTGGTCGACCTTCTCGTACGAGGTGTTCACGCTGGCCTCGACCCGGCGGGTCGCGCTGTCGGGGCTGTACCTGGCGGTCTCGGTGCTGCTGGGCACGGCGCTGTCCTTCGCGGGGGCGGGGGCGGCGGACGCGCTGTGGTGACGGGCCGGCCGGACGCCCGGGGCGCCCGGCCGGGTGCCCCGGCGGCGGGTCAGGACCGGTGGCCGGGCTCGAAGCGCATGCCCCGGCGGTCGTAGTAGCGGGTCATGCCGAAGCCGAAGAGCAGCGCCACCGCCACGCCCAGCGGCAGCATCAGCCAGCCGCGGACCAGTCCGGCGCCGGCCTGCGCGTCGAAGTACAGGATCGACCGGACGGCATCGGTCATCTGCCGCATCGGCTCGAACACGCCGAGGAAGCGGTAGAAGCCGGGCGAGGCGCTCAGCGGGACGGTCGCGCCGGAGGCGGGCAGGTCGAAGGCGATGAACACGAACATCGCGACCAGCTGCCCGACGTTGCCGAACGCGGCGATGACCGCCAGCACGCCGAGGCCGACGGTGGTGACGGCGCAGTAGGAGTACAGCCACAGCTGCCAGGCGTGCGGGGCGTCCATGTCGAGCAGGACGGTCGCGGCGAGCATCACCAGGCTGGCGGAGACCAGCGAGACGCCCGCGGTCATGCCCATCTTGGCCAGCAGGACCTGGGTGCGGCTGATCCGCAGGGTGGGTTCGCGCAGGTGGAACGGGCCGATCTCGGCGTCCGCGAAGCCCATCGAGACGTCGAGTCCGGCGTGCACGATGTTCGCGGTCATGAAGCCCGCCAGGAGCAGCAGCAGCGTGTAGTAGAACGCGCCGAGCCCGGCGCCGGTGCGCTCGCCGATCGGGTGGCCCGCCTCGACGGACACCTCGACCGGGTCGGCGAGGAACACCCTGGCGGTCTCCGTGCCGGCGGTGGCGGACAGCTGCCTGCCGATCTCCTGCGACGCCTTCTGCGCGGCGGTCTGGTTGATCTGGCTGGCGATGCCGGAGCCGAGGCCGCCCATGCCCGGGTTGGTCAGCACCTGGAGCCTCGGCCGGGCGGGCGCGTCGGCGGTGGTCAGCGCGGCCACCGCACGGGAGAAGTCCTCCGGCACCACCAGGGCGCCGTAGACCTTGCCGGAGGACAGCAGGCGCTGGGCCTCCTCGCGGTTGACCCGCCGCCAGTCGATCTCGCCCGGCGGGCTGCCGGCCACCACCTGGTCGGCGATCACGGCGCCGAGCGGGCGGGACTGGCCGGGCAGCGGCGGCCCGGCGTCGGAGTCGACCAGGGCGATCGGCATGTGGTGGAGGTGCTTCTGCGGCGTCAGGATGTTGCCCATGTAGAGCAGCGACAGGCCCAGCGCGACCAGGGCGCTGAGCACCACCGGGGTGAGCCAGTTCTTCCAGCGGCCCAGCACCCGGCCCGCGTCGGACGACCGGGGCCGCCCGGCGCCCGAGCCGCCGGGGCCGCCGGGGCCGCCCGAGCTGCCGGAGCTGCCGGAGCTGCCGGAGCCGCCGGGATCGTCAGGACGGTCGGGGGTGTCGGGG
>NZ_JBHUWH010000137.1:0-16953 GCF_042670125.1 Kitasatospora sp. NPDC057198
GGTGAGCACCGCCCGTTCGATCCTGCTGTTCGCGCTGGCCGCCGTCCTGGAGATCGGCGGCTGCTGGCTGGTCTGGCAGTCCGTCCGCGAGTCCCGCCCGTGGTGGCTGGCCGGGCTCGGGGTGCTGGCCCTGGGCCTGTACGGCTTCGCCGCGGCCCTCCAGCCGGACGCGGACTTCGGCCGGGTGCTGGCCGCGTACGGCGGGGTGTTCGTGGCCGGTTCGCTGCTGTGGGGCGTGCTGCTGGACGGCTTCCGGCCCACCCGGTGGGACGTCGCCGGGGCGCTGGTCTGCCTGGCCGGCGTCGGCGTGATCATGTACGGGCCGCGCCGGTAGCGGGCCTCAGGACGCGATCCACCGCCAGCCGTTCTTGTCCACGCAGACGATGACCCGGCCGGAGGCGTCGGTGCCGGAGACGCCGTGGTCGGAGGTGCGGCAGAACTGGCCCGCCCGGTAGCAGTTGCCCGCGTTGGACAGCGGGTGGCATGCGGCGGCCTGCTGGGTGCGGGTCGGCGTCGGCTGCGGCGCGGGCGGCTTGCTGGTGGTGCGGGCGGCGGCGGTGGGCGCGGTCGCGGCCTTGGCAGTCGGCGTGGGCGTGGGCGTAGGCGTCGGGGTGGGGGACGCTTCGGGGGTCGGAGTCGGGCTGGCCGTCGGGCTGGGCGTGGGGGTCGGGGACGGGCTGGGTGCGGGCGCGCTGCTGCTGTGCGTGGCGGCGGGCGCGGGAGCGACCTGGTCGGTCGGCTCGCAGGCGGTGGCGAACAGGGCGGCGGCGAGCAGCGCGCCCGCGGCGGAGGCCCGGCGCAGGCGGAGGGAGAGGGACAAGACGGCTCATCTCGGGGGAGCGGTTCCGGACGGGCCGTCATCTTTCCGAATGTGTGTGATCGGTGGAGTTCGGGTGATGGCTTCGTTATCGATCGGCAACCGGAACGCCGCGCAGCACCCCTTCGACGAGGGCCCGGACGCGCCGGCCCGGTACGGCGGGGAGGCGGCCGTCGAGGTGGTGGTGGGCGAAGGTGCGGACGCCGGAGGTTCGCATGCCGCGCATTGCGGACGAGGGGGCGCCGGCCCGGCCAACTGCCCTGGTGGAAAACCTCGGTGCGGACTCGAACGGAAGTGCTACATTCTGCGGGCTTCAGGCGAAGGAGGATCATGGGGGAGTACCTGGCCGGGGTCGGTCGGAACATCGCGATACGCGGTGCGGTGGGGTTGGTCGTCCTGACGGGCGGGCTGATCTGGCACTCGGGGCAGGATTCGGGCGGGCGGCGGGCCGGGGACGACGGGCCCGCCGTGTGCGGTCCGACCCAGCCGGACTGGCCGGCCGGCTACCCGGCGATGTGCGCCGCGCTGAACCGTCCCGACCTGGCGGAGCTGATGGAGGTTCCGGGCGAGCGCACCGTCTCCGCCGGGGTCGGCACCTACTCGCCGCAGATCAGCGCGGCGGCCCGGGTGCAGGTCGGCATGGTGACGGTCTCGGCGATCGAGTACCCCGCCCTCCCGTACGACCTGGAGGTCGACGACCCCCGGGTGAGCGCCGTGGAGGCCGGGCCGGTGAGCGGGCGGCCCGCGATCAGCTACACCGACGCGACGCTCTGGGTCAGCCTCGGCTCCGGCTCCGGCTCCGGCTCCGGTGGCGCGGCGCCCCGCAAGGGCTGGACGCACCACCTTGTCGTGGCCCGGAACGCGGACGGCAGCGGCGGCTGCATCGAACTGGCCGCCTGGCGCAACGACGGCGGCGAGGTGAACAGCGACACGCTGCCCCGGCTGGCCGAGAAGATGCTGCCCACGCTGGCACTGGACGGCTGGCAGACGCCCCCGCTCCCGGCCGAGCCGGGACAGCCGCCCCGCTCACCCCGGCCGTCCCCGTCCCCGACCGACTTCCGGCCCTTCTCCGGCTAGCGCCGGCCCGCTGCCGCCGACCCGCTGCCGCCGGGCGCGGGCGCGGGTGCGGAGGGCGGGGGTACCTGCCGGGTTCGACCGGCTCCGAGGAGAAGACCGTGACGGGAGAGCGAGTGGCGCGACAGATCAGGTGGGACAGGGTCCAGTTGGCGTGGGCGGTGCTGGGTCTGTGCGGCCTGCTGGCCGTGGGGGTGTGGGGCGTCCACCACCGGAGTCCGGCGGACGGCTGGCAGGAAGCGACGCACCCGTCCCCACCGCCGTCCCTGTTCCAGCCGTCCCCGTTCCAGCCGTTCTCGGACGGTCGCTGAACCGCCGTCGGGTCGCTGAACCGTCGCCGGGCCGTTGCCGCCGCCGCTACTGCCGGTAGGTGGCCAGGAAGCGGCCGATCCGGCTGATCGCGGTCTCCAGTTCGTCGGCGCGCGGCAGGGTGACGAAGCGGAAGTGGTCGGGGCGGGGCCAGTTGAAGCCGGTGCCCTGGACGATGTGGATCTTCTCGCGGAGCAGCAGGTCCAGCACGAAGCGCTCGTCGTCGACGATCCGGTGCACGGCCGGGTCGAGCTTGGCGAAGGCGTACAGCGCGCCGCGCGGTTTGACGCAGGAGACGCCGGGGATCTCGTTCAGCGCCCGCCAGGTGACGTCGCGCTGCTCGGTGAGCCGGCCGCTGGGCAGCACCAGGTCGTTGATGGACTGCCGGCCGCCGAGCGCGGCCTGCACGGCGTACTGGGCGGGCACGTTGGGGCACAGCCGCATCGCGGCCAGCATGGTCAGGCCCTCCAGGTAGTCCTTGGCGTGCTCCTTGGGGCCGGAGACCGCCAGCCAGCCGCTGCGGAAGCCGGCCACCCGGTACGCCTTGGACAGGCCGTTGAAGGTGAGGGTGACCACGTCCTCGGAGAGGGCGGCCAGGCAGTGGTGCTCGACGCCGTCGTAGAGGATCTTGTCGTAGATCTCGTCGGCGAAGACCAGCAGGTGGTGGCGGCGGGCCAGGTCGAGGATGCCCTCCAGCAGTTCCTTCGGGTAGACCGCGCCGGTCGGGTTGTTCGGGTTGATCACCACGATCGCCTTGGTGCGGTGGGTGATCTTGGCGGCGATGTCCTCCAGGCTCGGGTACCAGTCGGACTCCTCGTCGCACAGGTAGTGCACCGCCTTGCCGCCGGCGAACCGCACCACGGCCGTCCACAGCGGGTAGTCGGGCATCGGGACGAGCACCTCGTCGCCGTCGTCGATCAGCGCCTGCACGGCCATCTGGATCAGCTCGGACACGCCGTTGCCCAGGTACACGTCGTCCACCGTGACGCCCTGGACGCCGCGCTGCTGGTAGTACTGCACGACGGCGCGCCGGGCGGGGAGGATGCCGCGCGAGTCGGAGTAGCCGTGCGCGTTGGAGAGGTTGCGGATGATGTCCTGGACGATCTCCTCGGGCGCCTCGAAGCCGAACGGGGCCGGGTTGCCGGTGTTCAGCCGCAGCACGCTGTGCCCGGCTTCCTCCAGCGCGTTGGCGGTGTCGACGACCGGGCCGCGGATCTCGTAGCACACGTCCTTCAGCTTGCTGGACTGGCGAAACTCCATGAGCGGCCTCCCGACCCGTCACCGAACCCCTGCGGCCGGCTTGCTTCGTTCTACCAAGTGAGGACTTGGAAAGTCCAACCTATTGGCTATGCTGACGGCATGCCACGCCGAAGCTACGACCAGTACTGCGCCGTCGCCCGCGCCCTGGACGCGGTGGGGGAGCGCTGGAGCCTCCTGATCGTCCGCGAACTCCTCGGCGGACCGCGCCGCTACACCGACCTGCACGCCGACCTGCCCGGAGTCTCCACCGACATCCTCGCCACCCGCCTCAAGCAACTGGAGGGCGAGGGCCTGGTCGAGCGCCGCCGCCTCGAGCGCCCCGCCAACGCCACCGTCTACGAACTCACCCCCCGCGGCGCGGAACTGCGCCCCGTCGTCGAGGCCCTCGCCCACTGGGGCGGCCCCGACCTCGGCGAACCCCGCCCCACCGACGCCGTCCGCGAGCACTGGTACACCGCCGCCGCCCCCGCCACCTGAGCACGGGCCGCCGTCCGCTGTCGGTCCGCCGTCCGCTGTCGGGCCGCCGTGCTCGACTGTCCGCCATGGACACCACCGACCCCGTCCCCGGCATCTGGATCACCGCCGTCCCGCCCTTCGGCCCCGAGGAGACCGGGGTGCTGCTCGCCGTGGACACCACCTCCGCCGACCCCGGCGAACAGGCCGTCAGCGCCCTCCTCGGCTACGGCCACGAGGGGGAGGAGGGCGTCTTCCACCTCCTCCCCTCCGACCTCTCCGCCCGCTGCACCCGCACCCCCGGCCGCCTCGCCGTCACCCTGTTCACCAGCCGCGCCGTCCTCACCCGCCACTTCGCCGAACACCCCGCCCTGCTCGCGCACTTCACCGGCGACGACGAGTGGGTGCCGCTGCTGCGCCGCGCACTGGCCACCGACTCCGCCGGGCCGGACAGCGGGCCGGACAGCGGGCCGGACGGCGAGCCGCGGGCCGTCCTGCTGATCGACCACCCCGGCCCGGCCGCCTCGCCCGCCGAACTGATCGCCGCCTTCGACGCCGGCGAAGCGGGCATCGCGGTCCTCGGCGTGCAGTAGCGGCCGGGGCGGTGGCCGGATGGCCGGGTCGGCGGAAGTCGGTCAGGCAGTGTCGGAGTGCTCCCGGGCCAGGCGCAGCAGGGCGGGTCCGTACTCGGGGTGGGCGAGGGCGTGGGCGAACTGGGCGATCAGGTACGCCCCGGGGTTGCCGGTGTCGTACCAGCGTCCCTCGATGACCTGCCCGTACACCGCGCGCCGGGCGGCGTACGCGTTGAGCGCGTCGGTCAGGTACAGCTCCCCGCTCGGGTCCTCCTGGAAGCGGCGGCACTGCTCGCGCAACTCGTCCACCACGCCCGGCGTCAGGACGTAGCCGCCGATCGCGGCGAAGTGCGACGGCGCGTCCTCCGGCTTCGGCTTCTCGACCAGGCCGGTGATCCGCAGCGCGCCGTCGCCGAGGTCCTCCTTCACCACCGGCACGCCGTAGCGCCGGGAGTCCTCCGGCGCCATCGGCATCAGCGCCAGCACCGGCGCGTTGGTCTTCTCGTACGCCGCGACCAGCTGCCGGGCGCGCGGCACCTCGGCCACGAACACGTCGTCGGGCCACAGCACCAGGAACGGCTCGTCGCCGAAGTTCCGGGCCGCGTTGAGCACGGGAGTGCCGTTGCCGTACGGGCCGTGCTGGTACAGGTAGGTGAGGTGGCCGCGCCGGGACAGCTCGCCGACCTCCTCGACCGCGTCGGCGTAACCGGACTTGCCGTCGGCGCGCAACTGGGCGACCAGCGCCGGATTGGGCCGGAAGTGCTCCTGGATCGGCGACTTGTCGCCCGAGACGACGACGGTGATGTCGGTGATCCCGGAGTCGATCAGCTCCCGGACGGTGTGCTCGATGACCGGCCGGTCGCCGACGGGCAGCATCTCCTTCGGGGTGGCCTTGGTCAGCGGGAGCAGCCGGGAACCGAGACCGGCGGCGGGAATCACGGCCCGGCGGATGGTGGCACGCATGGGAGTCCCTTCCTGCACATCTTGGTGGTCGCCCCCAACGGCACGGCGAACCACCCACACCGGAGGCAACGGAACTGTCACCGATGGTAGTTGACGCTCCGTCACCTCAGGTCGGGAGCGCTTCGGTCGGAAACGTGCCGAGCCAGAACGCCGCGGTGGAGGGCTGGTCGAGACCGGCGGTGGAGCCGTCGTGCGGAAGGAGTTCGGTGGGTGCGACGTAGGCGTCGCCGGGGTCGAGACGCAGTCGGATGCAGGTGGGGTCACCGCCGGCGGCGGTGTACCGGCGGAGGTCGTCGGTGTGCGGGGTGCGGGTGGCGTAGTCCTCGGGGTGGACGGCGCGGGTGATGTGCTGGTCGCATCTGGTGCCTCTCCGTGAAGTGGCGTTGCCTCGGCGCTGAGGGGCGCCGCTCCCCGGCGACCACGACCTTGCGAGTTCTTGCGCGTCTGCCGGCGGCGGTCGATGGCGTAGGCGATCAGCGCCGGGCCTCGGCGCCGAACCGGGCCATCCGGGCCTCCACCGCGGCGTCCACGTCGTCGACGGTGCCGCGGGAGCGTTGGACGGCGCGCAGTACGGCCTCGGTGCAGGCGCGGGTCTGGACCATGGCGGGGACCGTCCGGGAGGCGTGGACGCGGAAGCGGCGGGTGCGGCGGTAGAGGTCGAGGACGGAGCCCTGGGCCTGGCGCGGCCCGCCGGCCTCCAGGCGGCGCCACTCGACGTACATCGACTCCACCGCCCGGGAGGCGGCGATCAGTTCCGGGGCCTGCCCGTCGGCCCCGCACGCCCGGCACCACGCCCGGCACCACGCCCGGATGTCCGCATCCGACGGCGCGGCCTTCCCCGCCTGGAGGCGGGAGGTCTTGGCCGGGTTCCAGCCGCACCGGGCCGACAGCTCGTCACCGGTGATCCCGGCGTCCCGGTGGAGGTCGCGCAGCCGCTCGGCGAGGGCCTTGCGGGCGGCGACGACGCTGGAGGAGGGGGTGTACGGCATGAGGGCTGTCGGTCCGGTGTGCTCGTGCTCTCGCCGGTCAGATCGTGTACTCGTCGTGCGGGACAGCCCGCTCCCACACCTGCTCGAAGGCGTCCGCGCAGAGTCGGACGGCCGCCGGGTCCTCGGTGAGTTCGCCGCCGCGGGAGTCCCCGTCACCGGAGAGGTGCCCCCAGCGCACCGACCGGCCGTCGAACAACCGGAAGTCGCTGCCCGGCAGGGGGATGGTGCCGGCGTTGCGCCGCGGCAGCCACCGCACCTGCCCCCGGCCGCCACGTCGGGGAACGTCACGTCGTACTCGTACCGGATGCACCCACTGACCGGCTCGGACACGATCCGGGCCCGGCGGATCTCCACACCGCGGCCGACGGCCTCGGCGACGGTGGCCGGCCGGGGCCGCCACCACGACGCCCGGTCCGTCGGGTCGAGCCGATGCCCGTTGCGCCAGGCGCGCAGCGCGGGGTCGTCCCGCATGCACCCGTCGCGCATCTCCAGGTGGGGCGCGGAGCGGGTGGTGGTGGGGGCAGGGCGGGAGGAGTAGGTTCCGGGCGTGGACGAGACGGATCTGGCGGGGGCGCGGGACGGCTTCCGGGCCGGGGCGGCCGGGGCGGCGATCGGGGCGGGCATCGCGCTGGCGGCCTGGGCGCTGTCGGCACTGATCGGCGACGGGACGTTCCCCGCGTATCTGCTCGGGCCGCTGCTGTGTCCCGCGATGAGCTTCGTGGCGCCGCTGTGGCGCGAGCGCCGGGGCCATCGGCGGCCCGCTACCCTGGTGGCCCTGGCGGCCTGCCTGCCCGTCATGGTGCTGGCGACCGGCACCGAGGACCTCCTGCGGGAGGACCCCGACGACGGGCCGAGCGCCTGGACGGCGCCGTTCTACCTGGTGATGCTGCTGGTCTGGTCCACCCTCTACGGCGCGCTCGCCGGCCCGCCCGGGGCCGAACCCGGCCGCAGCTGGCTGCGGTTCACCGGCCGCGGCCGCCGCTACCACCTTGCCGTGTACGGTGGCCCCGCCCTCGGGTTGGTCCTGGCGGTCTGGTTCGCCACGGCCGCTGGCTGAAGCGCTGCACGAACGCTGCGAGTGGCGTCCGCCCCGGCGGCGGGACGACCGTGGCAGCGTGACGGTGGAAGCGTGCGGCGGCGAACTGGTGGCCCGGGTGGCCCGCGGCGAGCGGGACGCCTTCGAGGCGTTCTACCGCCAACTGCTGGGCCCGGTCGGGGCGGTGGTGCGGCGGGTGCTGCGCGACCGGGCGCAGAGCGAGGAGGTCGTCCAGGAGGTGTTCCTGGAGCTGTGGCGCACCGCCGACCGCTACCGCCCCGAGCGCGGCAGCGTGCACGCCTGGGCGCTGACCGCCGCCCACCACCGCGCCGTCGACCGGGTCCGCGCCGCCCGGGCCGGGGCCGAGCGCGAACGCGCGGCCGCCCTGCGCGACTACCGCCCCGCGTACGACAGCGTCGCCGCCGAGGCCGAGCGCCGCATCGAGGACCGCGCCGTCCGCACCGCCCTCGCCGCCCTCACCCCCGCCCAGCGCGAGGCGCTCGCCCTCGCCTACTGGGGCGGCTGCACCCAGACCCGGATCGCCGCGATGCTGGGGGCGCCCCTGGGGACGGTGAAGAGCCGGGTGCGGGACGGCCTGCGGCGGCTGCGGGTGGAGCTGGGGTGAGCGGATGATGGGGCGGGGGTGCGGTGCGGGCGGGCTGCACCCAGACCCGGATCGCCGCGATGCTGGGGGCGCCGCTGGGGACGGTGAAGAGCCGGGTGCGGGACGGCCTGCGGCGGCTGCGGGTGGAGCTGGGGTGAGCGGGCGGCCGCGCCCCGCGGGGTCAGTCCGGCTGGCGGGACGGCCACCAGGTGCGGCCGCCGAGGTCGTGGACCAGGGCCGGGACGAGCAGCGAGCGCACCAGCAGGGTGTCCAGCAGGACGCCGAAGGCCACGATGAAGGCGATCTGGGCGAGGAAGGCCAGCGGGATGACGCCCAGCGCGGCGAAGGTCGCGGCCAGCACCACGCCCGCGGAGGTGATGACGCCGCCGGTCGCGGTCAGGCCGCGCAGCACGCCGGCCCGGGTGCCCAGCGCCGCGGTCTCCTCGCGGACCCGGGTCATCAGGAAGATGTTGTAGTCCACGCCCAGCGCGACCAGGAACACGAACCCGTACAGCGGCACGGACGGGTCGGTCGCCGAGAAGCCGAACACGTGCGGGAACACCAGCGCCGAGACGCCCAGCGTGGCCAGGTAGGAGAGCGCGACGGTGGCCGCCAGCAGCAGCGGCGCCAGCACCGAGCGCAGCAGCAGGACCAGCACCACCAGGATGCACAGCAGCACCACCGGCATGATCAGCGCCCGGTCGTGCTTCGCGGTGGCCCGGGTGTCGGCCTGCTGCGCCGAGTAGCCGCCGACCAGGGCGTCGGCCCCGTCCACGGCGTGCACGGCGGTGCGCAGCCGGGCGACGGTGGCGAGCGCGGCGTCGCTGTCGGCGGGGTCGGCGAGCGTCGCGTCGAGGCGGACGAGTCCGTCGGCGACCACCGGCGGGTCGGTGGGGGCGCCGCCGGTGTACGGGCGGACGGCGGCGACGCCGGGCACCGGGGCGGCGGCGGCCGTCACGGCCTCGGCGCGGTCGGCGCGGGCGACGATCACCGCGGGGTTGCCGGAGCCGCCGGGGAAGTGCGCGGAGAGCAGGCGCTGCGCGGCGACCGAGGGCTGGGCGGTGGTGAACAGTTCGGACTGCGGCACGCCGCCGGCGTTCAGCAGCGGGGCGCAGGCCGCGAGGGCCACCAGGACGGCCGTCGAGCCGACCCACAGCAGGCGCGGGCGGCGGCCGACGAGTTCGGCGATCCGCTGCCAGACCCGGTGTCCGCCGCCGGTGCCGTCGGTGGCGGGCCGGGCGGGCCAGAACGCGGCCCGGCCGCACAGCGCGAGCGCGGCGGGCAGGAAGGTCAGCGCGGACAGCACGGCGCAGCCGATGCCGATGGCGCCGACCGGGCCGAGCGCCCGGTTGTTGGTCAGGTCGGAGAGCAGCAGGACGAGCAGGCCCAGGCCCACGGTCAGGCCGGAGGCGGCGATCGGCTCCACCGAGCGGCGCAGCGCGGTGCGGGCGGCGGCGAACCTGTCCTGCCCGGTGGCGAGTTCCTCGCGGAAGCGGGCGGAGTACAGCAGCCCGTAGTCGGTGGCCGCGCCGATCACCAGGATCGACAGCAGCCCCTGCACCTGCCCGTCCACCCGGACCACGCCGTGCTGGGCGAGCGCGTAGACGATCGCGCAGGCCACGCCGAGCGCGAACACCGCGCCGAGGATCACCAGCAGCGGCAGCAGCACCGCCCGGTAGACCAGCAGCAGGATCAGCAGCACCACGCCGAGCGCGACGCCGAGCAGCAGGCCGTCGATGCCCGCGAACGCCCCCGACAGGTCGGCCAGCACCGCGGCGGGCCCGGCGACCCCGGCGGTGGCGCCGGGCACCTGTTCGGCGTACCCGCGGATCGCCGCGACCGCCTCCTTGGTGTCCGGCCCGAGGTCGGCGCGCAGCTGCACCACCGCCTCCAGCGCCTTCCCGTCCTCGGAGGGCAGCAGCGGCGAGGGCTGCCCGGTGGTGCCCGGCACCTGCGCGGCCGCGGCCAGCGCCTTCCCGGCGTCGGCCCGCAGCGTCTCGTCCACCTGCCCGGAGCGGGCCTCCCAGACCAGCACGACCGGCAGCGTCGACTCGGCGCGGAAGTCCTTCTCCAGCTGGGCGACCCGGGTCGACTCGGCGCTGCGCGGCAGGAACGCCGCGCCGTCGTTGGTCGACACCTCGCCCAGTTTCCCGGCGAACGGCCCGAGCGCGCCGCCGAGCGCGAGCCAGACCAGCAGCAGCACGAGTGGGAGCAGGAAGCGCAGGCGCCGGGAAGGGGGCGCGGGCGCCGGGGCGGGGGTAGGGGCGTGCGTCGGCATGCCCCGAAGAATATCTCAATCATTGAGAGATCTGGGGGAGCGTGTCCGCCCCGTCGGCTACGGTTCGCCGCATGGACGGCACGCACCACACCCCCGACGCGCACGAACAGTGGCTCCTGGAGGCGCTCTTCACCCCCGGCGTGCTGCTCGGCGCCGCGCACGCCTACGGGCATGACCCCGCCTACCCGGCCCGGGTGACCGCCGTGGAGGAGATCGCCACCGTCCGGGTCCCGAGCGGCCGACTGGCCGTCGCCTGCCCCTGGCCGCCGGACGACGACTACGACGTGCCGCCCCCCGTCGCCTTCGAGCTCGCCGAACGCGTCCCGCCCGGCCCCCACCCGGTCGAAGTCGCCTGGTACGAGGCGCCGGTGCTGTTCATGGACGAGATCCAGGACCGCCGCCAGGTCGCCGCCGTCCGCCTCCGCCTGACCGGCGCCCCGGTGGCCCGCTGGGAGGCCGCCGCCTTCCTGCCCGTGGGCAGCGCCGATCCGGGCGGCCACCTCGGCACGGACGACCACGGCCGCCGGTACTTCTACGACGAGCACCAGTGCTGCGCCTTCGCCGACGCCGCCGCCTGGCCCGAACTCGTCGAACCCTTCCGGCAGTTCACCCTCGACGCGATCGCCCGGCGCCCCAACGACGGCCGGGGCATCGACTACCTCCACGACCACGCCTTCCAGCGCACCAGCAGCCCCGCCCGCGCCGCGGACCTGCTTGCCTTCCCCAGCTCCGGCATCACCGCCTGGCTCGGCCGCGCCGCCGACGGCACCCCGGCCACCGTCCTCGTCCTCGGCGCCCTCGAGGACGTCGACCTGGTTCCGGGAGCGGCGGCCCCGAGCCGGGACCATGAGTGAGGGAACCGGGCGCTGACGGCACGACCCGCCCGGTTCAGGCGTCGAAGGCGGTGGCCCTGGCCTCCTTCTCCCAGCCGAGCACGTCCTCCCGGACCTGCTCCAGGTGGGCCAGCACGCCGTCCACCGCGTCCCCGCCCAGCACCAGCCGCAGCGGGGTCCGCTCCGCCGCCAGCGCGGCCAGGATCGCCGCCGCCGCCCTGTCCGGGTCGCCGGGCTGGGTGCCGTGCCCGCCCGACACCATCGCCCGGGTCGCGGCCACCGCCGCGTACTGCCCGCCGTCGGTGCTCGCCCCGGCCCGGTCGCCCTCGAACAGCGAGGTCCGGAACGCGCCGGGCTCCACGATCAGCACCTTGACGCCGTACTCGCGCACCTCGTCCGCCAGTGCCTCGGACATCCCCTCCAGGGCGAACTTCGTTCCGCTGTAGGCGCCGAAGCCCGCGAAGGACAACTGGCCGCCCACGCTGCTCATCTGCACCACCGCGCCCGAACGCCGCTCCCGCATGTGCGGCAGCACCGCCCGCACCAGCGCCGCCGGTCCGAACACGTGCACGTCGAACAGGGCGCGCAGCTCCTCGTCCGTGGTCTCCTCGACGGCGCCGACGTGGGTGCGGCCCGCGTTGTTCACCAGCACGTCGATCCGCCCGTGCCGGGCCACCACGTCCTCCACCGCCGCCCCGACCGCGGCCGTGTCCGTGACGTCCAGGCCCAGCGCCTCCACCTGGTCGGGGTGCGCGGCCACCAGGTCGGCCAGCGACTCCGGCCGCCGCACCGCCCCGACCACCACGTCGCCGGCGGCCACCGCGGCCCGCGCGACCGCCCGCCCGAAACCGCTGCCCGCACCGGTCACCAGCCACACCTTGTTCACGGCAACTCCCTTTCCAGCCGCTCGACTTCCGACGACCACCAGCCTGCCGCGGAACCCCGTTGCCGGTCCAAGACCCGTGGTGATAACCAATCGGCATGGCCCTGGACGTCCACACCCGAGACCTGCGCTACTTCCTCGCCGTGGCCGAGGAGTTGCACTTCACCCGCGCCGCCGAACGGCTGCACGTCTCGCAGCCCGCGCTCAGCAAACAGGTCCGCGCCCTCGAACAGCGGCTCGGCACCGCACTGTTCCGCCGCGACCAGCACCGGGTCGCCCTCACCACCGCCGGACACGCCCTGCTGCCGCACGCCCGCGAACTCCTCGACGGCTGGGCGCGCGGCGCCGACGCGCTGGCCGCCGCCAAGGCCGAACAGCGCAGCACCCTCACCGTCGGCATGAGCACCAGCCCCGCCCGCGGCGGCCTCCTCCCCGCCGTCCGCTCCCGCCTCGGCACCACCCACCCGCAAGCCACCACCCGCCTGCGCCAGGTCAGTTGGGACGACCCGACGGCCGGCCTGGCCGACGGCAGCACCGACGTCGCCTTCGTCTGGCTCCCGCTGCCCGACCCGCACCGCTACGACTGGACGATCGTCGCCGAGGAACCCCGCCTGCTCGCCCTCCCCGCCGCCCACCCGCTCGCCGCCCGCCCCGCGCTCGACTTCGCCGACCTGCTCGACGAACCCTTCCTCGCCCTGCCCCCCGACGCGGGCCCGCTGCGCGACCACTGGCTCGCCCTGGACGCCCGCGACGGCCGCCCGCCCCGGATCGGCGCCGAGGTCGCCGGCGTCGAGGAGACCTACGAGGCCCTGATCGCCGGCCTCGGCGTCTGCCTGGTCGCCGCCGGCAACGCCCCCCTGATCACCCACGACGGCGTCACCACCCGCCCCGTCACCGGCGTCGGCCCCTCCCGCTACGCCCTCGCCTGGCGCCGCGACGACGCCCACCGCCCGCTCGTCCACGCCTACGCGGCCGCCTGCCGGGCGACGGTGGGCGGGTAGCCCCAGCCCCCGCCCCGCCGAGCACCGCCGGCGCCGGCCCGCCGCCCCCGGTCCGCCGAGCACCGCCGCCCCCGGTCCGGCGCCCCCGGCCCGGCGTTCTCCGTTCGGGTTCGCGAGATGGCGGCGGCGGGCCGGGGCAGGCCCTAGGCTGACGTGGTGCCAGAAGCGTTGTCCGGAGCGACGGCCAGTACCGGGGAGGTGGCCCGGCGGCTCGGGGTGTCGCCGACCACCGTCCGTTCCTGGGAGCGCCGGTACGGGATCGGCCCGGCCGACCGCGAGGAGGGGCGGCACCGGCGCTGGACGGCCCGGGACGTCGCGGTGCTGGAGGCGATGTGCCGGCTCACCGCGCGCGGCACGCCGCCCGCCGAGGCCGCCCGGCTCGCCCCCGCACTGGCCGGACGGGCCGCCGAACCGGCCACCGAGCCGGCCGCCGAACCACCCGCAGATCCGGCCGTCGAACCAGCCGTCGTCCAACCGGCCGCCGTCGGGGCCCCGGCCGCGCAGGGGCAACCGCAGGTGCGGCCGGAGGTGCGCGGTCTGGCCCGAGCCGCCCGGCGGCTGGACGCCCCCGAGGTGGCCCGGCTGCTGCAGGCCGATGTCGAACGGCTGGGTGCGGTCGCCGCCTGGACGGACGTGATGGCGCCCGCGCTGCGCGCCGCCGGCCGCCGCTGGGCCGCCGGGGGCGGTGAGCGCTACGTGGAGGTCGAACACCTGCTGTCCTGGCACGTCTCCAGCGCGCTGCGCCGGGCCGCCGAGCCGCCGGCGGGTGCGGCCGGCCCGCCCGTGCTGCTGGCCGCGGTGCCCGGGGAGCAGCACACCCTGCCGTTGGAGGCGGTGGCCGCCGCGCTCGCCGAACGCGGCCTGCCGTTCCGGATCTTCGGTGCCGCGCTGCCCGTCGAGGCGCTCGCGGCCGCCGTCCGGCGCACCGGTCCGGCCGCCGTCCTGCTCTGGTCGCAGACCCGTGCCACGGCCGATCCGGCCCCGGTACGGGCCGTCGCCGCCAGCGCCTGGGGCCCGCGCGGGGCCCGGCTGCGTCCCGCCCTGCTGGTCGCGGGCCCCGGCTGGCAGCGCGCCGCCCGCCCGCCCGGGACCCTCGCCCCGCGCGACCTGCCGGGCGCGCTCGCCCTGCTGGCCGCAGCGGCGGACGCGGGCGGGGCGTTAGGGTCGTGACCGGTCCGGCGGGTGTCCGGGCAGGCAGGCGGACGGGTGTGGTGGCGGAGGAGCGGGCGGTGGCGCAGCGGGAGTTCGGACGGCTGCTGCAGGGGCTGGCGTCCGAGATGAACCTGCTCGGGCACGACTTCGCGGACGCCTCGGGCCTGCACGCCACCGACGTCCAGGCGCTGCTGGCGGTGCTGCGGGCACCCGATCCGCCCGGGATCACGCCCGGCGGGCTGCGGGCCGAACTCGGCCTGACCTCCGGCGCGGTGACCGCCGTCCTGGACCGCCTGGAGCGCGCCGGGCACGTCCACCGCACCCGGGACGAGGCCGACCGGCGGCAGGTCCACGTGCACTACCACCCGGACGCGGCCCGGATCGCCGCGGAGTGGTTCGCCCCCGTCGCCGAGTGCACCGACCGGGTGCGGGCCGAGTTCGCGCCGGAGCAGGTCGCCGCCGTGGTCCGCTTCCTCACCCGGATGACCGAGGAACTCGCCGAACTGCGGCAGGCCAGGCGGGCCGACCGCCGCTGAACCCACCGACCCGCCGGACACGCCCGATTCGGGTGCCATCACACGGTCGCGTCCTTTTTGCCGGGTATGGTCGGCGGGCGTCCGAACGTCCGGCAGTCCCCTGGGAGCCCCCGCCATGCCGCAGCCCCAACCGGTCCTCGCCACGCTGACCGGGGCCGCCGTGTTCCTGGTGCTCGCGATCGAGGACGGCGGCGAGCAGACCGTCCGCGACCTGCTGCCCGACCTCGGCGGGCTGGCCCGCACCGTCGGCAGCCGGGCGCCCCGGCAGGAGGTCAGCCTGGTGCTCGGCATCGGCTCCGACGCCTGGGACCGCCTGTTCGCCGGCCCCCGCCCCGCCCGACTGCACCCCTTCGTCGAACTCGCCGGCCCCCGGCACCTCGCCCCCGCCACCCCCGGCGACCTGCTGCTGCACATCCGGGCCGAACGCATGGACCTGTGCTTCGAGTTGGCCACCCTGATCAGCCGGCGGCTCGGCGACCGGGTCACCGTGCTGGACGAGACCCACGGCTTCCGGTACTTCGACTGCCGCGACCTGATCGGCTTCGTCGACGGCACCGAGAACCCCACCGGGGCGGACGCCGCGGACGCCGTCCTGATCGGCGACGAGGACCCGGACTTCGCCGGCGGCAGCTACGTGATCGTGCAGAAGTACCTGCACGACATGGCCGGTTGGCACGCGATCGGCACCGAGCAGCAGGAACGCGTCATCGGCCGCACCAAGCTCGACAACGTCGAACTCGACGACGCCGCCAAGCCCGCCGACTCGCACGTCGCGCTGAACACCGTCACCGGCCCCGACGGCGAGGACCGCGACATCTGGCGGCTGAACATGCCGTTCGGCTCCTTCGCGGAGGGCGGCGAGTGCGGCACCTACTTCATCGGCTACGCCCGCGACCCGTGGGTCACCGAGGAGATGCTCCGCAACATGTTCCTCGGCCGCGGCCCCGCCGCCCACGACCGGCTGCTGGACTTCTCCACCCCCGTCACCGGCACCTTCTTCCACGTGCCCAGCGCGGACTTCCTCGACGACCCGCCCCCCGCCCCCGGCGAGCCCGCCCCGGCCGCCGGAACCGCGTCCGCCGGAGCCGCGCCCGCCGGAATCCCGTCCGCCGGAGCCGCGCCCGCCCTCCCCGTCCGGGACGGCAGCCTCCACATCGGCAGCCTGAAAAGGAGCACCGCACCGTGAACAACCTGCACCGCGACCTGGCGCCCGTCTCCGCCGCCGCCTGGGCCGAGATCGAGGAGGAGGCCCGGCGGACCTTCCGCCTGCACGTCGCCGGCCGCCGGGTGGTCGACCTGGCCGGCCCCGACGGCCCCGAGCTCGCCGCCGTCGGCACCGGGCACCTCGCCGACATCGCAGCCCCCGCCAACGGCATCCGGGCCCGCGCCCGGGAGGCCCTCCAGGTGGTCGAGCTGCGCGTCCCCTTCACCGTCACCCGGGCCGCCGTCGACGACGTCGAACGCGGCTCCAAGGACTCCGACTGGGACCCGGTCAAGGACGCCGCCCGCACCATCGCCCTCGCCGAGGACCGCGCCGTCTTCGACGGCTACCCGGCCGCCGGCATCACCGGCATCCGCGACGGCTCCTCCAACCACCCCGTCGCCCTCCCCGCCGACGTCCGCGAGTACCCCAACGCCGTCAGCCGCGCCCTCACCGCGCTGCGCCTGGCCGGCGTCGGCGGCCCCTACTCCCTCCTGCTCGGCGCCGACACCTTCACCGCCGTCAACGAGACCTCCGACCACGGCTACCCCGTCCACAACCACCTCGCCCGGCTCCTCGACGGCGAGATCATCTGGGCCCCCGCCGTCGAGGGCGCCGTCCTCCTGTCCGCCCGCGGCGGCGACTTCGAACTCCACCTCGGCGAGGACCTCTCCATCGGCTACCTCTCCCACGACGACACCACCGTCCACCTCTACCTCCAGGAGTCCCTCACCTTCCAGCTCCACACCCCCGAGGCCGCCGTCACCCTCACCACCACCTGACCCCGCCCCGCCGACGCCCGCACGGGCCGGGCGGGTTTCTCCGGTGCCGGCGCTCGGCCTTCGCGGCAGCGAACTCTGCCGGGGCGGGGCGCCGTCCCGTACTCCGCCTGCTCCCGCCGGAGGCGTCGTCGTCCTCGCTCGATCTCCCCGGTCCCGTCCTGTCCGTGCCTGCCGGAGGGGTGGCCGTCCTGTGTTCCGCGTGTCCCTGCC
>NZ_JBHUWH010000138.1:0-16943 GCF_042670125.1 Kitasatospora sp. NPDC057198
CCCCCCGACCGCCGGGCGGTGCGGCCGCTCGCACAGGCTCCGCGGAGGGCCGAGCCGCGCCTTCCCGGTCGGGCGCGGGCACGGGCACGGGCTCCGCCGGGGCGTTCGGCGCCGCCGGGCGGTGGCGGACCAGCAGGACGACCAGCACGGTGGCGGCCAGGCCGGCCGCGCCGGCGGTCAGGTAGACGTGGTCGAGGGCGGCGGGGTAGGCGTGCCGGGGGTCGGCGCCGCCCCGGTCGCGCAGGGTGTTCTGGAAGACGGTGCCGAGGACGGCGATGCCCAGGGCGAAGCCGAGTTGGCGGGCGGTGTTGAAGGCGCCGGAGGCCATGCCGGCGCGTTCGCGCGGGACGGTGGCGAGGGCGGCGGACATCATCTGCGGGGTGGCCAGGCCGACGCCGGTGCCGGTGACCAGCAGGCCGGGCAGCAGGGCCGTCCAGCCGGAGCCGGGCGAGACCAGGACGAGCAGCGGGGTGCCGGCGCCGATCAGGGCCAGGCCGAGGGCGATCGGCAGCCGCGGGGGCGCGCCGCGCAGCAGCCGGGTGCCGAGCGGGGCGGTGACGAACGCGGCGGCGGCGAGCGGGCAGACGGCGAGTCCGGCGCTCAGCGGGCCGAGGTGGAGGACCTGCTGGAGCCACAGGCCGGTGTAGGTGAGCTGGGCGAAGGCGGCGGCGGTGAGCAGCAGTCCGGCGGCGGCGAGTCCGGCGAAGGCGGGGTTGCGCAGCAGGGTGAGGTCCAGCAGCGGGTGGGCGGTGCGCAGTTCGACGGTGGCGAAGACGGCGAGGGCGAGCGCGGCGGCGGCCAGGACGGCGAGCACCAGCGGGTCGCTCCAGCCGCGTTCGCCGCTCTCGATCAGGCCGTAGACGAGGGCGGCGGCGAACAGGGTGAACGCGGCGGCGCCGGGCAGGTCGGGGCGTCCGGCGGGGCGGGCGGTGCGGACGGGGTCGGCGGCGAGCCGGCGGACGGTGAGCCGGCCGGCCAGGGCGGCGATCGGCAGGTTGACCAGGAAGACCGAGCGCCAGCCGAACTGCTGGGTGAGCAGCCCGCCGAGGACCGGTCCGGCGGCGGCCGCGGCGCCGTTGACGGCGCCCCAGACGCCGAACGCGGTGCCCCGGTCGCGGCCCCGGTAGGCGGCGTTCAGCAGGGTGGTGGTGGAGGTCATCATGGCGGCGGCGCCGACGCCCTGGACGGCGCGGGCGGCGATCAGGGGGCCGGCGCCGGGGGCGAGCGCGCAGGCCAGCGAGGCGAGGCCGAAGACGGCGAGGCCGGCCAGGTAGAGGCGGCGGTGGCCGAGGCGGTCGCCGAGCGAGCCGAAGGCCATCAGCAGGGCGGCGAGGGTGAGGGCGTACACGTCGACCACCCACTGCAGGGCGGTGAAGGTGGAGTGCAGGTCCTCGGACATCTCGGGCAGCGCGGTGTTCACGATGCTGGTGTCGACCAGCAGCATGAACGCGCCGACGCAGATCGCCGTGAGGGGTGTCCACTTGCGCACGGGTCGGGTCGTCCTTCCGGGGCGGGGTTGCTCGTTCTCCCGTACTCTCCGGCCCCGGTGCGGGTTTTCCCTAGCCGGTGCGCCGTTACCGGCGTTTTCCGACTCTGGCTATCCTGGAGCGGTGGGATCCGACACGTACGACCTGATCGACCGGCAGCTGGTGCACGCGCTGCAGCTGGCCCCGCGGGCGGCGTTCAGCCGGCTGGCGGCGGTGCTGGGGGTGTCCGACCAGACGGTGGCGCGCCGGTACGGGCGGCTGCGCGGGGCGGGGGCGGTCCGGGTGCTGGGGCTGAGCGATCCGGAGCGGCTGGGCGAGGTGCGCTGGCAGTTGCGGGTGCGCTGCACGCCGGACTCGGCGGGGGCGGTGGCGGCCGCGCTGGCCCGGCGGGAGGACACCGTGTGGGTGTCGCTGAACTCGGGCGGCACCGAGATCGCCTGTTCGACCCGCACCCCGCCGGACCGCTCGGACCACTCGCTGCTGCTCCAGCACCTGCCGCGCACGCCGAGCGTGCTGGGCGTGGCGGCGCACTGCGTGCTGCACACCTTCTTCGGCGGGGCGCAGAACCTGGCGGTGAAGTCCGGTGCGCTGACCGCCGAGCAGGTCGCGGCGCTCACCGCGGCCGGCCCGCGGGCCGCCGAACCCGGCTGCGCCGTGCCGGAGTTGGACGCGGCGGACCGCCGGCTGCTGGCCGCGCTGGCGGTGGACGGGCGGACGCCGCCGGCCGAACTGGCGGCCGCCTGCGGGAAGTCGGAGAGCACGGTGCGCCGCCGGCTGGAGGAGCTGGCCGCGTCCGGCGTGCTGTACTTCGACCTGGACGTGGACTGGCGGATCTTCGGGCTGCGCACCCACACCTGGCTGTGGCTGAACGTGGTGCCCGCCGAACTCGCTTCCGCCGGTGCGGCGTTGGCCGAGCACCCGGAGGTGGCGTACGCCTGCGCGACGACCGGTCCGAGCAACCTGCACGCGGTGGTGATCACCCGCGGCGTGCAGGAGCTGTACGGGTACCTGACCACCCGGGTGGCGGCGCTGCGCGGGGTGCAGCACGTAGAGACGGCGCCGACCATCCGGATCGTCAAGGGGCCGGGCCCGCTGCCGCTGTCCGCCCCGCGCGACATCTGAGCGGCGGGGGCGGCGGGGCGGCGGGCGGACCCGGCGGGCGGGCCCGGCCCGGTCAGCTCCGCAGGAACTCGCGGTTGAGCCGGGAGATCCCGGTCAGCGGGATGCCCTTGGGGCAGGCGGTGGCGCACTCGCCGGTGTTGGTGCAGCCGCCGAAGCCCTCCGCGTCCATGGTCTCCACCATGTTCCGCACCCGGGAGGCGCGTTCGGGGGCGCCCTGCGGGAGCACGTTGAGGTGGACGACCTTGGCGGCGGTGAACAGCATCGCGGAGCCGTTGGGGCAGGCGGCGACGCAGGCCCCGCAGCCGATGCACTCGGCGTGTTCGAAGGCCAGGTCGGCGGCCTCCTTGGGGACGGGGGTGGCGTGCGCCTCGGGGGCGGAGCCGGTGGGGGCGGTGACGTAGCCGCCGGAGCCGATGATCCGGTCCAGGGCGGAGCGGTCCACCACCAGGTCGCGGACGACCGGGAAGGCGCCGGCCCGCCAGGGTTCGACGTCGATGGTGTCGCCGTCGGCGAAGTGCCGCATGTGCAGTTGGCAGGTGGTGGTGCGTTCGGGGCCGTGGGCCCGGCCGTTGATGACCATGCCGCAGGCGCCGCAGATGCCCTCGCGGCAGTCGTGGTCGAAGGCGACCGGGCGCTCGCCGCGCAGGATGAGTTCCTCGTTGAGGGTGTCGAGCATCTCCAGGAAGGACATGTCCTCGCTGATCCCGGAGACCCGGTACTCGGTCATCTCGCCCGGGGTGTCCGGGCCTTGCTGGCGCCAGATGCGCAGGGTGAGGTTCACGCGTAGCTCCGCTGGGTGGGGTGGACGTGCTCGAAGACGAGCTCTTCCTTGTGCAGGACGGGGGCGGTGCCGGTGCCGGTGAACTCCCAGGCGGCGGCGTAGCCGAACTCCTCGTCGCGGCGGGCGGCCTCGCCCTCGGCGGTGGCGGACTCGGTGCGGAAGTGGCCGCCGCAGGATTCGGCGCGGTGGAGCGCGTCCAGGCACATGAGTTCGGCGAGTTCGAAGTAGTCGACCAGCCGGTTGGCCTTCTCCAGCGCCTGGTTGAGCTCCTCGCCGGTGCCGGGCACCTTGATCCGGCGCCAGAACTCGTCCCGGATCTCCGGGATCCGGGCGAGCGCGCGGCGCAGTCCGGCCTCGTCGCGGGCCATTCCGCACTCCTCCCACAGGAGTTCGCCGAGTTCGCGGTGGAAGGAGTCGGGGGTGCGGTCGCCGTCGACGGCCAGGATCCGCCGCAGCCGGTCGGCGGACTCGCCCTCCACGGCGGCGAGTTCGGGGTGGTCGGCGGGGACGGCGTCCAGCCCGGTGCGGCCCAGGTAGTCGTTGAGGGTGGGCGGCAGCACGAAGTAGCCGTCGGCGAGGCCCTGCATCAGGGCGCTGGCGCCGAGCCGGTTGGCGCCGTGGTCGGAGAAGTTGGCCTCGCCGATCGCGAACAGGCCGGGGATCGTGGTCTGCAGGTCGTAGTCGACCCACAGGCCGCCCATCGTGTAGTGGATCGCCGGGTAGATCCGCATCGGGACGGTGTACGGGTCCTCGGCGGTGATCCGCTGGTACATCTCGAACAGGTTGCCGTACTTGGCCTCGACGGCGTCCCGGCCGAGCCGGGCGATCGCGTCGGCGAAGTCCAGGTAGACGCCCTGCCCGCCGGGGCCGACACCGCGGCCCTCGTCGCAGACCACCTTGGCGGCCCGGGAGGCGATGTCGCGGGGCACCAGGTTGCCGAACGCCGGGTAGATCCGCTCCAGGTAGTAGTCCCGCTCGTCCTCGGGGATCTGCGCCGCCGGGCGGGTGTCGCCCTTCGCCTTCGGGACCCAGATCCGGCCGTCGTTGCGCAGCGACTCGCTCATCAGGGTCAGCTTGGACTGGTGGTCGCCGGAGCGCGGGATGCAGGTCGGGTGGATCTGGGTGAAGCACGGGTTGGCGAACAGGGCGCCGCGCCGGTGGGCCCGCCAGATCGCCGTCGCGTTGGAGTTCTTGGCGTTGGTGGAGAGGTAGAAGACGTTGCCGTAGCCGCCGGTGGCGAGCACCACGGCGTCCGCGGTGTAGGAGCGGATCTCGCCGGTGACCAGGTCGCGGGCGACGATGCCGCGGGCCCGGCCGTCGACGACCAGCAGGTCGAGCATCTCGGTGCGCGGGTGCATCTCGACGTTCCCGGCGGCGATCTGCCGGGACAGCGCCTGGTAGGCGCCGAGCAGCAGCTGCTGGCCGGTCTGGCCGCGGGCGTAGAAGGTGCGGGAGACCTGGACGCCGCCGAAGGAGCGGGTGTCGAGCAGGCCGCCGTACTCGCGGGCGAACGGGACGCCCTGGGCCACGCACTGGTCGATGATCTCCACCGAGACCTCGGCCAGGCGGTGCACGTTGGACTCGCGGGCCCGGAAGTCGCCGCCCTTGACGGTGTCGTAGAACAGCCGGCGCACCGAGTCGCCGTCGTTGCGGTAGTTCTTGGCCGCGTTGATGCCGCCCTGCGCGGCGATCGAGTGGGCGCGGCGCGGGGAGTCCTGGAAGCAGAACTGGACGACGCGGTAGCCCTGTTCGGCCAGCGTGGCGCCGGCCGCGCCGCCGGCCAGGCCGGTGCCGACCACGATCACGGTGTGCTTGCGGCGGTTGGCCGGGTTGACCAGCTTGGCCTCGAACCGCCGCCGCTCCCAGCGCTGTTCGATCGGCCCGGCCGGGGCGGCGGTGTCGGTGACCGGCTCGCCCAGGGTGTAGTCGAGGTAGCTCATGGGCGTGCTCCCGGTGGGGTGGTGGTGGTTCATCGGACCAGTCCGGTCATCACGGCCAATGGCACCGACAGGAACCCGGCGGTCAGCAGCAGCGCCAGCCCGTTCGCGGCGAGCTTCAGCGCCCGGTCCCGGCGCGGGTTGTTGACGCCGAGGGTCTGCGCGGCGCTCCAGAACCCGTGCCGCACGTGCAGGCCGAGCGCCAGCATCGCCAGGCAGTAGACCGCGCCCGAGTACCAGGTCGAGAAGGAGGCGACGATGTTCTGGTACGGGTGGCCCTCCTCGGCGGCCGGGTTCACCGTGAGGGTGGTCAGGTCGAGGATGTGCCAGACGACGAACAGCCCGAGGATCACCCCGCCCCAGCGCATCGTCCGGGTGGCGTAGGTGGCCCGCTGCCGCCGGTGCGCGTACTGCACCGGGCGGGCCCGCAGGTCGCGGCGGGAGAGCTGGTAGGCGGCGGTGCCGTGGGCGAGCACGGCCGCCAGCAGGACCAGCCGGGCCAGCCAGAGGAACCAGCCGTGGTGCAGGAAGGGCTCGCCGATGGTGCGCAGCCAGTGCGCGTAGCCGTTGATGTCGTCCGGGCCGAAGAACACCTTGAGGTTGCCGAGCATGTGGGCGACCAGGTAGGCCAGCATCAGCAGGCCGCTGACCGCCATCACCGCCTTCTTGCCGACGGAGCTGCGCCACAGCGACGCCAGGGAGGACGGGTGCCGGCCGGGGGCTTGGGTCCGGGTCGTCCGATCCGTCCGGGTTGTCCGGGTAGCAGGAGCCATGACCATGACCGTAGGCCGGGCGTGTCACGGGTGTCCAAGACATGGAAGCGCTGGTGGCGATAGGCAGTGCCTATGATGGCTGGTGTGCAGTTGCAGCAGCTCGCCTACTTCGTCGCGGTCGCCGACGCCCGGCACTTCACCCGGGCCGCCGAGCTGAGCCACGTCTCGCAGCCCTCGCTGTCCCAGCAGATCCGCGCCCTGGAACGGGAGTTGGGTGCCGAACTGTTCCACCGCTCGCGCTCCGGGACGACCCTGACCGACGCCGGCGAGGCGCTGCTGCCGCTGGCCCGCCGCATCCTGGCCGACGCGGACAGCGCCCGGCGGGCCGTCGCCGAGACGGTGCAGCTGCGCCGCGGGCGGGTCCGCTTCGGGGCGCCGCCCTCGCTGTGCGCCAGCCTGGTCCCGCAGGTGCTGCGCGCGTACCGGGCCCGGCACCCCGGCGTCGACCTGCGGCTGACCGAGGGCGGCTCGCGCGACCTGGTCCGCGACCTGGAGGCCGGGGAGCTGGACCTCGCCCTGGTGATCACCCCCGGCTCCGCCGCCGCCGACCCGCCGGCCGTCACCCCGCTGCTGCACGAGGACCTGGTGCTGGTCTCCGCCGCGCCGCTCCCCCGCCGCCGGGCCCGGATCACCGACCTGCGCGACCGCGGGCTCGTGATGTTCCGCGAGGGCTACGACGTCCGCGAGACCACCCTGGCGGCCTGCCGGGCGGCCGGGTTCGAGCCCTCGTACGCGGTCGAGGGCGGCGAGATGGACGCCGTGCTGGCCGCCGTCCGGGCCGGCCTGGGCCCCGCGGTCGTGCCCGGCATGGTCGCCGCCAGCGCCGCGCTGCCCAGCACCCCCTTCGCCCCGCCCGGCCTCGGCCGCACCATCGCCCTCGCGCACGGCCGCGACCTGCCGCTCACCCGCGCCGCGGACGCCTTCCGCGGGACGCTGCTCGCCTACCTCCGCGAGGCCGACCGCACCGACTCGCTGCCCCCGGGCACCCGGCTGCTCCCCACCCCCGACCCCGGCGGGGCCGCACCTATAGGGTGAGTGCACGGAACATCGGTACGACGAGAGGTGGTCCGGGTGACCGGGAGCGTGGTTGCGGTCAGCAGCAACGGGGAGTACTCCTTCACGAAGCCGAACCGGGAGGGGATCCGGCTGCTGGAGGGCCTCGGGGTCGAGGGGGACGTGCACGCCGGGGTGACGGTGAAGCACCGCTCCCGGGTCGCGCAGGACCCGACCCAGCCGAACCTGCGGCAGGTGCACCTGATGCACGCCGAGCTGTTCGAGGAGCTGGCGGAGGCCGGATTCACCGTCGAACCGGGGCAGTTGGGCGAGAACGTCACCACCCGCGGCGTGGACCTGCTCGGCCTGCCGGTCGGGGCGCTGCTGCGGTTCGGGGACGCGGACGGGGACGCGGCGGTGGTCGAGGTGACCGGGCTGCGCAACCCGTGCGCGCAGATCGACAACTTCCGGCACGGGCTGCTCAAGCAGGTGGTGGGGCGGGACGAGAGCGGGGCCGTGGTCCGCAAGGCGGGGATCATGGGCGTGGTCCGCTCCGGCGGCGAGATCCGCCCCGGCGACGGCGTCACCGTCACCCTGCCGCCCGAGCCGCACCGGCCGCTCGACCGGGTCTGAGCACCGCGGAGCCGTACCCCGCCCCCGCGGGCGGGGTCAGTCCCGGTGGCGGGCCAGTTCGGCCCGTCCCCGGACGCCGTACTGGCGGTAGAGGCGGGTCAGGTTGGCCTCCACCGCCTTGACCGAGAGGTGCAGGCGGGCGGCGATCTCGCGGTTGGTGGCGCCGGCGCGGATCAGGGCCAGGATCTGCTGCTGCATGGGGGTGGGGTCGGCCTCCAGGGCGTCGAGGGCGGCGAGGGCCGCGGCGGCGTGCTGCTGCCAGGGCAGGCAGCCGGCGGCGGCGTAGCGGGTGTGCGCCTCCTGGAGGGCGGTGCGGGCAGCGGCGCGGCGGCGGGCGCGGCGTTCCAGGGCGCCGAGGGCGAGGTGGGCGCGGGCGAGTTCGAGGGGGTAGGGGTGGGTGTCGGGGAGGTGCGCGCGCAGCGTGTCGGCGGCGCGGCGGGGGTCGGTGGCGGCGGTGAGGTGGGCCTCGGCGCGGTGCAGGCCGAGGGCGAGGACGTCGCGGCCGAGCCGGGTGGCGCGTTCGCGGGCGTCGGCGAGGGTGGCGGCGGCCTCCTCGGGGCGGCCGGAGAGGGCGAGCGCCTCGGCCAGGTCGGCGTCCACCAGGAAGAACGCGGGATCGGTGAACTCCATGTGGCGCAGCAGGAGTCGGCACTGGGTGAGGTGTTCGGCGGCGGCCGGGTGGTTGCCGCGCAGGAGTTCGACCCGGCCGCGCAGTCCGTGGGCGTAGGCGAGCCATTCGCGGTCGTGGTCGCTCTCGGCGGCGCGGATCGCGGAGTCGAGCAGGTGGGCGGCGCGGTCGGCGGTGCCGCCGTTGAGCTCGGCGGCGCCGCCCAGCACCCGGGCCGGTCCGGGGCTGGGTTCGATGCGTTCGCGCAGGTCGTGGGCGGCGCGGCCGGCGGCGTACGCCTCGGTGCAGCGGCCGGCGCGTTCGTAGACGGAGGCGGAGATGTAGAGGACGTTGGCGAGGTCCTCGGTGCGGCCGGCGGCTTCGACCTCGGCGCGCAGGGCTTCGACCTCGGCGACGGCGCGGGGCAGGTCGCCGCTGCGCAGGGCGGCGACGGCGAGTCCTTCGCGGCAGAACACGGCGGCGGCGGTGGGGGGCCGTCCGGCGGCGAGGCGGCAGCCGCGTTCGAGTTGGGCCAGGCCGAGGGCGGGGTCGGTGAGCAGGGTCAGCGGGGCGCGCTGGGCGAGGAGTTCGACCAGCAGGTCGGGGTCGTCGGCCTGGTCGGCGTGCTTCTCGGCGGTGGCGAGTTCGGCGAGCCCTTCGGCGCGGTCGCCGCGGTGCAGGGCGCGGACGGCGCGTTCCTGGTGGACGGCGGCGGTGAGGGCGGGGTGGCCGCCGGTGTCCTCGGCGGCGGCGGCGAGCAGGGGTTCGGCGCCGGGGTGGTCGGGGCCGAGCAGCCGGGCGAGCAGCAGCCGGGCGTGCACCCGGACGTCGGCGGCGGGGGCGTCGGCGAGGCGTTCGCCGCAGGCGCGGGCGAGGTCGGGCAGGCCGGCGGCGGCGGCGTTGCGGGCGGCGGCGAGCAGGCGGCGTCCGGCGGTGTCGGGGTCGGGGGTGTGCTCGGCGGCGAGGCGGAGCAGTTCGGCGGCGGTGCCGGGGGCGCCGCGGGTGAGCGCGGTGTCGGCGGCACGGTGCAGCCGGGAGGCGAGGTGCGGGTCGGGGGCGTCGGCGGCGAGGGCCTGGTGGCGGACCTGCTCGACCGGGTCGGCGGCGAGGTGGGCGAGCAGCCGGTGGGCGTCGCGCAGGGCGGCGGGGGTGGCGTCGGCGAGCACGACCTCGGCGACCAGGGGGTGGCTGAACTGGGGCGGGCCGGCCGGGCTCTGCTGGACGATGCCGTGGCGGCGGGCGGCGGCGAGCGGTTCGGTGACGGTGGCGGGCAGGCCGGTGCCGGTCCGGGCGGCGGCCAGCACGGTGAGCGACTGCCGTGCGGCGTCGGGGAGTTCGCCGAGCCGGGCGGAGACCAGGGCGCGCAGCCGGTGCGGGACGTCGAGCGGGCGGGCGGGGTCGGCGGCGAGGGCGCTCTCGCTGCCGCCGCCGGCCAGTGAGCGGCCCAACTCCAGGGCGTAGTAGGGGTTTCCGCCGCTGACGGTGTGCACGCGGGTGAGGGTGAGTCCGCTGAGGCGCAGGCCGAGCCGTTCGCGCAGCAGGGCGCCGGTGCCGCGTTCGCCGAGCGGTCCGACGGCGATCTCGCGGGCGGCGGGCGGGCAGAGCGCGCCCATCTCGGGTGCGGCGTCGGCGTGTTCGGTGCGTTCGGTGACGGCGAAGCGGACGTGGCGGTCGGTCAGCCGGCGGGCGGTGAAGGCGATGACCTGGCGGCTGGCCTCGTCGAGCCACTGGGTGTCGTCGAGCAGGACGAGGACGGGGCCGCGCTGGGCGAGCCGGCGCAGGGCCTCCAGGACGGCCACCCGGACGGCCAGCGGGTCGGTGGGGGCGCCGGGTTGGGGGGCGCGGTGCAGCAGCGCGCACTCCAGGGCCTGGCGCAGGTGGTCGGGCAGGTCCTCGGCGAGGCCGGGGAGGGCTTCGCCGAGCAGGTCGATCAGGGCGAGGTGCGGCAGGTCGGCCTCGGCGGCGGTGGGGCTGCTGCGCAGGACGGTGCTGCCCGCCGGTCCGGCGTCCTGGGCGAGTGCGTCGAGCAGCGCGGTCTTCCCGATCCCGGCCGGTCCGTGCAGCAGGACGCCGCCGGTGGCGGTGAGCGCGGTGCGGATCTCGGCGAGCAGGTGGGCGCGGTCGACGAGTGGGGGCTCGGTCGGGTCCGCCGGGGTGGTGGCGGATCCGGCCGGGCCGGGGAGGATGCCGGTCATGGCGGTCAGTGTGCCGCCTCCGAACCGGCTGCGCGAGGGTGTCGCATGAACACGACACCCTCGCGACCCGCTGTTAAGTCCCTTTTAAGGCTTGATCGTTGGGGACTTCAGGAGAGCCTCCGGTCAGCCGACGCTGACGTCGTCGATCAGGAAGACCGTGGACAGGTAGGCGTCCTCCTGGCCGGTGAACTGGAGGTTGACGCTCTGGCCCGCGAAGGCGCTCAGGTCGACGGTCTTCTGCACGTAGCCGGAGGAGGCGTTGGCGTTGGAGTACGTCGCCAGGGTCTGGCCGTTGGCGCTGACCTTGAGCGTGTCGTAGGCGGTGGAGCCGGACTCCTGGGTGGTGACCTTCAGCCAGAAGGTGAGCCTGGGGCTGCCGGCGGGCACCGCGACGCTGCTCTGCGAGAGGGTCTCGCTCGCGGCGGAGCCGTAGCCCATCATCCAGGCGTACCAGGAGCCGCCGTGGGCCTGCTGCTGGGTGGAGTTGGTGATGTCGTTGGCGCTCTGCGTCCAGCCGGTGGCGCCCTGCTCGAAGTTCCCGTTGGTCAGCGCGTTGCCCGGGTTGGGGTTGCCGGTGGGCGAGGAGGTGGGGGTGGGCGTCGGCGACTGGTTGCCGCCCGGGTCGGGCAGCGCGGTGCCGAGCGAGACGGCGGCCCACGCCTTGGAGACGATGTACCGCTCCTGCGAGTTGCTGCCGTACAGGTCGGCGGCGGCCTGCAGGGTCGCGGTGCGCGCCGAGGAGTAGTTGGTGGTGGAGGTCATGTAGGTGGACAGGGCGCGGTACCAGATCGCCGCGGCCTTGTCCTTGCCGATGCCGTTGAAGCTGTCGCCGTTGCACGGGGTGCCGTTGTGCGGCAGGCCGCCGATGGTCTTGGCGCCGGTGCCCTCGGCGGTCAGGTAGAAGAAGTGGTTGGCGATGCCGGAGGAGTAGTGCACGTCGACCTGGCCGGCCCGGCTGCTGTAGCAGGACAGCGAGGAGCCGTCGGCGGCCGGGTTGTCCATCCGGCGCAGGTAGCCGTTGCCCATCCGGAGCTTCTCGCCGATGTAGTAGTCACCGGGGTCGGTGCTGTTGTTGGCGTAGAACTCCACCATGGTGCCGAAGATGTCGGAGGTGGCCTCGTTCAGGCCGCCGGACTCGCCGGAGTAGTTCAGGTTGGCGGTGGCGGCGGTGACGCCGTGGCTCATCTCGTGGCCGGAGACGTCCAGCGCGGTCAGCGGCGTGTTGCCGTTCTGCGAGGAGCCGTCGCCGAAGGACATGCAGAAGCAGGAGTCGTCGTAGAACGCGTTCAGCAGCTGGTTGTCCACGTGCACGTACGCGGGGGCGCCGCGGCCGTCGTTGCGGATGCCGGAGCGGTTGAAGGTGTTCTTGTAGAAGTCCCAGGTCTTGGCCAGGCCGTAGGAGGCGTCGACGGCGGCGCTCTCCCGGCTCGAGGTGGAGCCGTTGCCCCAGGTGTTGGTCGACTTGGAGAACGTCCGGGCGTTCTGCGCCGGGTTCGACTGCGGGCTGTTGTACGAGTCGTAGACGATCGTGGAGCCGTGCAGCGCGTCGGTCAGCGTGTAGCCGCTGCCGCCCTGGCTGGTCTCGATGGAGACCTGGCCGACGTTGACGCCGTTGCCGGTGCCGGAGATCGTCTGGTTGACCTCGTACTGGTCCAGCACCGCGCCGCTGGCGGCGTCCACCAGGACGGCCTCGCGGGAGTCGGCGCCCGCTTCGCCGGCACCGGTGACGGTGTTGCGGTAGGCCAGCACCGGGACCTTGCCGACCGCCCAGACCACCAGCTGGCTGGTGTCGAGGTGGGTGGTGCGGGCCTGCTTGACGTGCTTGGCGCTGCGCACGGCGGTGGCCGTGGCGTCCTTGCCGGTCAGCTTCGGCGTCACGCCCGCCACCTTGATCGCGCCCTCGTGGGCCCAGGTGGTCGAGGTGACCTTGCCGTTCTTGCCGTAGTGCACGACCAGGTCGCCGCCGACCACCGGCAGCCCGCGGTAGGTGCGGTCGTAGCGCACGTGCCGCGCGCCGTCGTTGTCGACCAGCACGTCCTTGGGCAGCAGGCGCTCGTCCGGCCCGAGGCCCAGGCTCTTGGCGAGCCCCTTGGCGTCCTTCTCCGCCTGCTCCAGGACCGCGGCGCGACCCACCGAGGTCATCGCCTGGAAGCCGGCACCGTTCGCGGTGGTGCCGCTGGCCAGTGCGGGGGACTGGGAACTCGCCACTGCCACGGTGCCCAGGGTGAGGGCGGCCGCAACAGCTGCCGCCAGAGCGGTCTTGCGGTTCATCGGGTTTCCTCCCACCGAGCCGGGGTTGATGGGGGACGGCCGGCGGCACCGATGGGGTGTGGCGTCGCGGCCGGTTTCAGCTCGGCGGCAGGACGCTAGGACCGCGGAGCACCCCCGCGACATGCCCTCGCCGACTTGGCAAGGGCCGGTCAAGGGTGCGCCGCGCCCTCCCCCAGGGGCGGGCGGCCGTCAGCCGGTGAGCCCCCACTCGTCCAGGCCCTCGTAGACGAAGGCGGTGCGGGAGAGGTCGTACGGGCTTGCGCCGGGGGCCGCGAACAGCTCGTGCTCGCCGCGGTGGACCTCGACCAGCGAGTCGGCGCCGCGCCACCAGGTGTCGGCCAACCCCCGGACCTCGGGGACGGGTTCGAAGCCGGCCAGGTCGAGCCCGTCTGCGTCGGCGCCGTGCAGCTTGCTGACCCGCCGGGCCCACAGGCGGGCGTGGTGGGCGAGGGCCTGGGACTCCACCCAGCCCTCGACGCTCGCGTGCAGCCGGACGCTGCGCCCGTCGCCGAGCAGGCAGAACTCGTCGTCGGGGCCGAGGTAGAACGCGAACGGAACCGAGGTGCGCTGGTCGCCCGCCATGAACCACCAGCCCTCCTCGTCCTGTTCCGGCACGTCCGGGAAGAAGGGCTTGGGGCCGCCCTCGTAGTCGTTGGCCGGGGGGAGCACCAGGCCGCCCCAGGAACGGTCGAAGGCGGCCATCCGGTCGATCACGTCCTCCGGAACGCCGTGCCCGCGCCACCAGGAGCGGTCGACGGGGGGCCGGTCCGTCCGGACACCGTGGATGTCGACGAAGGAACGGGCCCGGCGGGTGAGCCCGGCCGGGAGGCTGCGAGGGGGTGCGGTGTCGTCTATGCGCCCGATGGTACGCGGTGCCGCCGACGGCGAAAACGGGTGTCCGGCACCGGGGCTGGCGTCCTAGGGTGACCGGCGTGGACGAAGCGAACCTGCCGCCGGACCTGCTGCCGGACCTGCCGCCCGACCTGCCGCCGGACCTGCTGCCGGATCTGCTGCCCGACCTGCTGCCCGATCTGGACGGGACGGAGCCCGGCCTGGTCGTGCTGATGTGCGGCCTGCCCGGCTCGGGCAAGAGCACCTGCGCGAAGGCCCTGGAGCGGCGCGGCTTCGTCCGGCTGTCGATCGACGAGGTGGTGTGGGCCCGGATCGGCCACGACCCGGCGCGGCTGGACCCGGCGGTGTACGAGCGCCTCAAGGCGGAGGCCGAGGAGGAGCTGTGGCAGGAGCTCGTCCGGCTGCTGGAGGCCCGCCGCCCGGTGGTGGTCGACTACAGCTTCTGGCGGCGGAGCACCCGGGACCGCTACAAGGCGCTGGTCGAACGGCACGGCTGCCGCTGGGAGTTGATCCGGCTGCGGGCCGAACTGCCGGTCCTGCTGCGCCGCCTCGCCGTCCGCAACCGGAGTGAGGGCGCCAACAGCGTCACCGTCTCCGCGGAGACCCTGCGGCGCTACTTCGACGCCTTCGAGGAGCCCGTGGGCGAGGGCGAGCGGGTCGTCCAGCAGTACTGAGCGCGGGCCGGGGCCTCACCTGGCCAGGTCGCGGACCAAACTGCTGCTGACCTGCGGCAGTTCGCCGTACTCGGGGTCGTCGCAGTCGACCGGGAGCTGGTGGATCACGGCGGCCAGCCGGGGCGGGAGCTTCACGTCCAGGCCCTCGTGGCACAGGGTGAGGAGCTCGGCCAGCACCCCGGCCGGGAGCAGCGCGTCCCGGAAGCCCAGCACCCGCTGCGGGGTGCGCGGGCCGGCCGCCAGCGCCTCGGCCTGGCGGCGCCAGACCTCGGCGTCCAGGAACTCGCCGAGGCTGCGGTGCAGCAGGCTCAGGCAGGACGCCGCGGTGTAGGAGCCGCCGCCGGCCGCGAACTGCCACCAGAACTGGGCGCCGTCGCGGTGGTGCGCGGCGTGCAGCAGCGCGCCCAGGACGAGGGCGCCCTCGGGGTGGATCCGCCGGTCGTTGACCAGCAGGTCCAGCGAGGCGGCGGCGGTCGGCATCGCCAGGACCAGGCTGGTGGCGAGGTCGAGTTCGTGGGCGGCCTGCAGGTGCTCGGAGGGGAAGGGGCGCGGCGCGGTCAGCATCCGCTCCCAGGACACGCCGGAGTCGTCGGGGCGCGGCCGGGACGTCCGGGTGGGCGAGTGGAGACCGTCGCGTCCGGCGCTCATCGCTGCTCCCCGTCCATCGGTGCCGCTCCCTCGTCGGTGCCGTCTCTTCGTCGGTGCCGCCCGCTCATCCGTCCCGCCCGTACCGTCCGTCCCGCCCCTACCGTCCGTCCTGCCCCTACTGCCGTCCGTCCTGCTCGTACCGCTCGTACCGCCCGCCGCGGCCGGCGCGGCCGCCGAGGGCCGTGGCCAGCCGGTCGAGGGCCTGGCCCGCGGTGGAGCGCACGTTGCCCTCCGTGGTGGCCAGGCAGTCGGCGATCTGGGCGTCCGTCAGGCCGAGCAGGTAGCGCAGCACGACGACGTCGTGGCGCCGTTCGGACAGCCCGCACAACGCAGCGTACAACTGCTCGTGGCTGGCGCCGGTCTCCGGCAGGTGGCGCGCCCGCTCGGCGGTGGCCCGCACCGCGCGGACCCAGGGCGGGACCGGCTCCGGCGCCGGCGGCGGTCCGCCGTCCATCATCCGCCGCAGCAGGGCCGCGCCCACCTCCTCCTTGAGGATCGTCCACGCCTGGAACGCCGGGAACTGCTCGCGCAGGATGCGCGGCCACTCCCGCCAGACCCGGCCCTTCGCGGTCTCCACCGCCTCGTGCGCGGCGCCGTCGTGCAGCCGGGTGCCCGCGAAGCCGGTCCACGTCCGGTGGTGGGTGTCGCAGAACGCGTCGAACGTCAGGCGCTGCCGGTCCCCCGCCGTCCAGTCGCTCCCGGGGCCGTCCCCGTCCGCGCGGGAAGCGAACTCGTTGCCCTGTGACGTCACGCACCCAACTCCTCCCCAGCGCCACCGCGCCGACGGCCGGCCCGGCACCGCCGTGGGAACTCGCGTCCCCTGAAGGAACATTAAGGCGCATGAGGTACCGAGATGCTAATCCGGCACAAGAGGTTTCAAGATCAGACATAAGTCGCTCTAGCCGAAAACCTGCCTATTCGGAGCCCTGACCGTTCCCGACCGCTCACGACCGTTTCCGACCGGTTCACCGGAACTCCGCACCGGCCGCGCCCCGGACCCTTGATTGTCCGTTCGTACGTGTGGGCATAGTGGGGACGCACTGACGGATGATCAGGGGGGAACCATGGCAGACGCACCCGAGCGGACCGGCGAGGTCGAGGTCAGCCTCGACATCCACCTGGCGCACTCGGCCCGCATGTACGACTTCTACCTGGGCGGCACCACCAACTTCCCGGCCGACCGGGAGGCCGCCGGCCGCGCCCTGGCCGTCTTCCCCTACGCCCGTTCCGCCGCCCGCGCCAACCGCGCCTTCATGCGCCGCACCACCCGCCGGCTCGCCGAGGCGGGCATCCGCCAGTTCCTCGACATCGGCACCGGCATCCCCACCTCCCCGAACCTGCACGAGGTCGCCCAGCGGGTCGCGCCGGACGCCGCGGTGGTCTACGCCGACAACGACCCGATCGTCCTGCTGCACGCCCAGGCCCTGCTGCGCGGCACCGAACAGGGCGTCACCGCCTACGTCCAGGCCGACGTGCGCGAACCCGACGCCCTGCTGGAGGCCGCCGCCCGCACCCTCGACTTCGACCGGCCGATCGCGCTCAGCATGAACGCCCTGCTGCACTTCGTCCCCGACCGGGCGCACCGGATCACCGAGGGCCTCAAGGCCCGGCTGCCCAGCGGCTCCGCCCTGGTGATGAGCCACCTCACGCCCGACTTCGCCCCCGACGAGACCGCCCGGCTGATCCAGGTCTACACCGCGGCCGGCACCCCCGTCGCGGCCTGCACCAGCGAGGAGTTCGGCCGCTTCTTCACCGGCTGGGACATCCTCGACCCCGGCATCGTCGCCACCCCCCGCTGGAACCCCTCCCCCGACGGCGACGACGACACCGAGCACATCACCGACGCCGGCGCCTCCTGCTACGGCGCCGTCGCCATCCGCCCCTGAGACCGACCGCGCTCCCGACCGCGCTCCCGGCCCCGAAGCCGGACGACCGGGCCCGCACGGCGCGGCCCGCGATCCGCTCCAGCG
>NZ_JBHUWH010000139.1:0-16777 GCF_042670125.1 Kitasatospora sp. NPDC057198
CCTCCGACCCGGCGGAGTCGGAGGGGGCGGCCCTTCGGCTGTCGGCGGCTCCCCGACCCGGCGGAGTCAGGGGGCTGCCAGGGAAGTGCTGGGATCAGACCTCGGTGCGCTGGGCCGGAATACCGGCCAGCAGGGCACGCACCTCCGCCTCGCGGTAGCGGCGGTGGCCGCCGAGGGTCCTGATCGACGTGAGCTTGCCGGCCTTGGCCCAGCGGGTCACGGTCTTCGGGTCCACGCGGAACATGGTGGCGACCTCTGCCGGCGTCAGCAGGGGCTCGGCGTCAGGGGTACGAGCGGTCATGAGCGGCCTCCTCGGGAGAACCGAACCAGGGCGGTTCTATCCTTCAAATTCTGCACCTTGGCCCGCGATGCCCGAAATGGCACGGACGGGCCGAGTCGGTTATAGGACGAACGGCTTGTCCTGGTGTCTACAACTACACCATCCGTCCAGCCCCATCGGCCAAACCGTCAAAATTGACCCCTCACGGGTTCAAGAGCGACGGAAGGCCCCGGACCACCCCATAGCGGACAGTCACGCAGTGGTGACGTCCGGTCACGGTGCGACACGCCTGTACGCGCTTGGGCTGGTTGTCCCATTTTGGCATATAGGTCTGAGTTCGCGTCAACGGTGAGTAGTATCACGTTCCATGGGGATTGACCCGATCCGGGACCATGGTCCCGGAAACCGTGCCAATGGTATGGACCATCCTCTCCCGCGGCACCGCCCTCCGGCCAGTGCCAATTTTCTGACTCCCCCTCACCCCGCCCGCGTTCCGCCCCGGCCGGATCAGGACGCCTGCCGCAGCGCCAGTACCCGCCGCCAGCGCGCCGTCAGCCCCTCGTAGGCCCGCAGCGCCGCGTCGGTGTCGCCGGCCCGCAGGGCGCCGAGGCCGTCCGCCAGTTCGCCCACCGAGCGCTCCCCGGCCAGCCCCCGCGGCCCCAGCAGCCTGGCCAGGCCGCCGTAGTCCAGCTCCACCAGCGAGCGCGGGTGGAACTCCTCCAGCCACCGCCCGACCTCCTCCGCGCCGTCCGCCAGCGGCCCGCCCGGTGCCCGCTCCCGCAGCACCCGGTACGCGCGGGCCACCCGGCGGCGGGCCTGCACCATCGGCGTCAGGTAGAACAGCGCGGCCGGTTCCGGCCGCTCGCCCTCCCCCGACGACCCGTACTCGCCCTCCGGCACGTGCTGCCGGTCCTCCTCGCCGAACGGCAGGAACCAGCGCAGCGGCACCTCCCAGCGGCTGGAGGCGATCCACGGCCGGGCGTCGGGGTGCTCCTGCTGCCAGCGCTCCCGGTCCGCCTCCCCGGCCGCCCGCAGGGCCGGCGGCAGCACGGTGTCCACCAGGTGCGCGGGCAGCGTCCGGCGGAGCTCCTGGAGGGCCAGCCAGCCGCGCAGCCGGGTCGTCCAGGGGCACACGTAGGTCACCCCGTCCAGCACCCGCAGGTAGGCCCGCTCGTCCTCCTTCTCGGGCAGCGGACGGGGCGTCAGGGACGCCAGCGCGGCCAGCGCGGCCCGCTGCTCGGCCAGCGCCGCCGCGGTCACCGGCTGCCCCGGCCCCAGGGCGTCCGGGCCGTGCTCGGCGGCGTACGCCTGCCAGCGGGCGCGCTCGGGCTCGGGGAAGGCGGCCAGCGGCTCGTAGACCCGCAGCTGCGCGGTGTACGGAGGAAGCACGGTCGTGCGCCAAGCGGTCACGCTCCGCATGTTCGCACGCGCCCCCCGCCGCCGTCAGGGTGTCGTGCGGACGGCTTCGGTCGTTGTGGTTCCGGGGGCCTCCGAGGGGCAGATTCGAAGGCGATCCCGGGGCTAGGCTTCGTCCAGACGCCCGCACCACCGCCGCGGGCCATCCTTTACTGGAGTCACCACCGTGACCGACGTACACACCACGCACCCCGCACCGGGCGTGCTGGGCCGAGTCTTCGGCACCGGCCAGGAGGGGGAGGGGCACGAGCAGGTCGTGCTCTGCCACGACCGCTCCTCCGGCCTCAGGGCGATCATCGCCATCCACTCCACCGCCCTCGGCCCGGCCCTGGGCGGCACCCGCTTCTTCCCGTACGGGAGCGAGGAGGAGGCGCTGCAGGACGCGCTGAACCTCTCCCGCGGGATGAGCTACAAGAACGCCCTCGCCGGGCTCGACCTCGGCGGCGGCAAGGCCGTCATCATCGGCGACCCGGACCGGGACAAGAACGAGGCGATGCTGCGCGCCTACGGCCGCTTCGTGGAGTCGCTGCGCGGCCGCTACGTGACCGCCTGCGACGTCGGCACCTACGTCCAGGACATGGACGTGGTGGCCCGCGAGACCTCCTTCGTGACCGGCCGCTCGCCCGAGCACGGCGGCGCCGGGGACTCCTCCATCCTGACCGCCTTCGGCGTCTTCCAGGGCATGCGCGCCTCCGCGCGGGCCCGCTGGGGCCAGCCCACCCTGCGCGGCCGGCGGGTCGGCGTGGCGGGCGTCGGCAAGGTCGGCCACTACCTGGTCGGCCACCTGGTCGCGGACGGCGCCACCGTGGTCGTCACGGACGTCTCCGAGGCCGCCGTGAACCGGGTCCGGGCCGCCCACCCGGAGGTCGAGGTGGTGGCCGACACCGCCGCCCTGCTGGCCTCCGCGCTGGACGTCTACGCCCCGTGCGCGCTCGGCGGCGCGCTCACCGACGACACCGTCGGCGCGCTCGGCGCGGCCGGCACCTCGGTGGTCTGCGGCGCGGCCAACAACCAGCTCGCCCACCCGGGCGTGGAGAAGGACCTCGCCGACCGCGGCATCCTCTACGCGCCGGACTACCTGGTGAACTCCGGCGGCGTGATCCAGGTCGCCGACGAGATCGAGGGCTTCAACTTCGACCGGGCCAAGAACAAGGCCGCGAAGATCTTCGACACCACGCTGGAGATCTTCACCCGGGCCGCCTCCGACGGCGTCCCCCCGGCGGTGGCCGCCGACCGGCTCGCCGAGAAGCGGATGCGCGAGATCAGCGCGCTGCGCTCGGTGCTGCTCCCGGCGGCCCGCCGGGGCTGACCGCGGCCGCCCGCGGTGCGCGGGGCCGGCACCCTGGCCCCGCGCATCACGATGTGGAACCGGATTCTCAGATCCGTCCCCCGATCGGGCGATACCGAGCCCCCTTCGGGGGATAATCTCCGTAGGAACGACGGGTCCGGCCATGTGCCGGACAGCCTGCGAAAGCACCGTAATTCCCCTCTGACCTGGGCGGACCTGGTTCGGGGGGGCTCGGGTGCGCGCCACGTCACACCGGCGACGTACCGTCCGGCGGCGGAAACAGGTACCGTTAATGCTCCAAGGGACGGTTTCCCACTTCGGGCAGGCCGGACCTGATCATCAACACGTGTCAGACTCGGGGCCGTGAGCCCCACCGTTGAGGGGGTCGACCCATGGGGCGCGGCCGGGCCAAGGCCAAGCAGACGAAGGTCGCCCGCGAGCTGAAGTACAACAGCGGCGGGTTCGACGCTAACCGTCTGTCTCACGAGCTGGGTGTATCTCCGTCCACCGCGATCGAGCCTGAGCCGATCGAGGACGACGACGAGGACGACCCCTACGCGGCGTACGCCGACAGGTACAACGACGACGACGATGACGACGAGGACACCCCTCCGGCTCGTCGCCGCGCCTGACGTTCTCCGACCGGGCCGGTCCGAGCGCTCCCCGTGAGCGCCGGGCCGGTTTTCGGCGTCCCCGCCCGTCGGTCGTCGCCCCGGTGAACGAGTGGGCCCCGCCGCAGCGCGACGGGGCCCATCGCCGTGCCTCGGATCAGAACGCCTCGTAGGCGTTGTACAGCGCGGCGCCGCCGTCGTGCTCGTCGGTGCGCTCGACCACGTCGCCCAGCAGCCACGCCTCCACGTCGCGGTCCTCCAGGACGGCGAGGACGGTGTCGACCGACTCCGGCGGGACGACGGCGACCATGCCGACGCCCATGTTCAGGGTCTTCTCGATCTCCAGGGTCTGCATCGCGCCGACCTTGGCGACGGTGCGGAACACCGGCAGCGGCGACCAGGTGCCGCGGTCCAGGCGGGCGTGCAGCCCGTCCGGGATGACCCGGGCCAGGTTGGCGGCCAGGCCGCCGCCGGTGACGTGCGAGAAGGCGTGCACCTCGGTGGCGCGGGCCAGCGCCAGGCAGTCCAGCGAGTAGATCCGGGTGGGCTCCAGCAGCTCCTCGCCGAGGGTGCGGCCGAACTCCTCGACCCGGCGGTCCAGCGACCAGCCGGCCTGGTTCAGCAGCACGTGCCGGACCAGCGAGTAGCCGTTGGAGTGCAGGCCGGAGGCGGCCATCGCGATCACCACGTCGCCCGCGCGGACCCGGTCCGGGCCGAGCAGCGCGTCCGCCTCGACCACGCCGGTGCCGGCGCCCGCGACGTCGTACTCGTCCGGGCCGAGCAGGCCCGGGTGCTCGGCGGTCTCGCCGCCGACCAGCGCGCAGCCGGCCAGCGTGCAGCCCTCGGCGATGCCCTTGACGATCGCGGCGACCCGCTCCGGGACGACCTTGCCGACGCAGATGTAGTCGGTCATGAACAGCGGCTCGGCGCCGCACACCACCAGGTCGTCGACGACCATGGCGACCAGGTCGTGGCCGATGGTGTCGTGCTTGTCCATGGCCTGGGCGATGGCGACCTTGGTGCCGACGCCGTCGGTGGCGGTGGCCAGCAGCGGACGCTCGTAGCGCTTGAAGGCGGAGGCGTCGAACAGTCCGGCGAAGCCGCCGAGCCCGCCGACCACCTCGGGCCGGTTGCTCTTCTTCACCCACTGCTTCATCAGCTCGACGGCACGGTCGCCGGCCTCGATGTCGACACCCGCGGCGGCGTAGGTCGCCCCGGTCTCGTTGCTGGTCACCTGGTGTGGCCCTTTCGAAGTGGTGGTACCGCCGCCCCCGGCACCCGGGCCGGGGGCGGTGCGCACGGTTACGGGCGTCGCAGCGCGTCCGCCGCGCCGGCGCCGCCCAGCAGCGCCTGCACGCCGTCGAGGTCGCTGGTCTGCTTGCCGCCGCGGACGGGCTGCTTGGCCTGGCCGCCGGCGATCTCCGCTTCGAGCAGGAGCTTGCCGAGCAGCGCCGGGTCGGGCAGCTCCATCGGGTACTCGCCGTCGAAGCAGGCCCGGCAGAGCTGGTCCTTGGGCTGCTTGGTGGCCTCGATCATCCCGTCGATCGAGATGTAGGCCAGCGAGTCGGCGCCCAGCGAGCGGCCGATCTCGTCGACCGACAGGCCGTTGGCGATCAGCTCGGCGCGGGTGGCGAAGTCGATGCCGAAGAAGCACGGCCACTTCACCGGCGGCGAGGAGATCCGGATGTGGACCTCGGCGGCGCCGGCCTCGCGGAGCATCCGGACCAGCGCGCGCTGGGTGTTGCCGCGGACGATCGAGTCGTCCACGACCACCAGGCGCTTGCCCCGGATGACCTCCTTGAGCGGGTTCAGCTTGAGCCGGATGCCGAGCTGGCGGATGGTCTGGTTGGGCTGGATGAAGGTGCGGCCCACGTAGGCGTTCTTCACCAGGCCGGAGCCGAACGGGATGCCGCTGGCCTCGGCGTAGCCGATCGCGGCGGGGGTGCCGGACTCGGGCGTCGCTATCACCAGGTCGGCCTCGACCGGGGCCTCGGCGGCCAGCTTGCGGCCCATCTCCACCCGGGAGAGGTGCACGTTGCGACCGGCGATGGTGGTGTCCGGGCGGGCCAGGTAGACGTACTCGAAGACGCAGCCCTTGGGCTTGGCCTCGGCGAAGCGCGAGGTGCGCATGCCGTTCTCGTCGATGGCGATCAGCTCGCCGGGCTCCACCTCGCGGATGAAGCTGGCGCCGACGATGTCGAGGGCGGAGGTCTCGGAGGCCACCACCCAGCCGCGCTCGATCCGGCCGAGCACCAGCGGGCGGATGCCCTGCGGGTCGCGGGCGGCGTAGAGCGTGTGCTCGTCCATGAAGACCAGCGAGAAGGCGCCCTTGACGTCCGGCAGGACCTTGCGGGCCGTCTCCTCGATGGTGAGGTCCGGGTGGCCCGCGAGCAGGGCGGTCAGCAGGTCGGTGTCGTTGGTGGCCGCCGTCCGGCCGGAGCGGGAGACGTGCTCCTCGCCCGGCAGTTCGGCGACCTTCGCCGCGAGTTCGGCGGTGTTGACCAGGTTTCCGTTGTGGCCGAGGGCCAGCGAACCGTGGACGGTCGCGCGGAAGGTCGGCTGGGCGTTCTCCCAGACCGAGGACCCGGTGGTCGAGTAGCGGGCATGTCCGACGGCGATATGCCCGTGCAACGACCCCAGCGAGGTCTCGTCGAAGACCTGGGAGACGAGTCCCATGTCCTTGAAGACGAGAATCTGGGAGCCGTTGCTCACTGCGATGCCCGCGGATTCCTGTCCGCGGTGCTGCAGGGCATAGAGGCCGAAGTACGTGAGCTTCGCGACCTCTTCGCCGGGAGCCCAGACACCGAAGACGCCGCAAGCGTCCTGGGGGCCCTTCTCGCCGGGGAGGAGGTCGTGGTTGAGTCGTCCGTCACCACGTGGCACGTCTCCGAGTCTAGGGCAGCCGGGGCGAACGGCCTGATGGCAGCCTCCTGGTACGCGCGTAGACACCGCCTCTTACCAGCTCTTCGTCCGGCGCGCGGGCACCTTCACGCCCTTGTCATCGGGCCTTCGCACGGCGGACGGGCGGGTGAACGTGAGCCTGCTCACCCTGGGTGACCGGGAGGGCCCGGCGGGCTCAGGCGGCGGGCAGCAGCAGCCGCCAGGACTCCGGGCGGACCGTCCAGGTGCGGTGGCGGACCGGGCCGACCGGGCAGCCGTCCGCCTCGTAGCCGAAGTCCCGCCCGACGACGGTGAGCCGGCCGGCCCGGTGGCTCTGCGGGCTGCCGTCGAGGTCCAGGGCGAGCTCCATCCCGCCGTCGACCACCGCCACCCGCAGGTGGCGCACCCGCTGGTGGACGTCGGCCAGCAGTCGGCCGTCGGCCTCGATCCGCAGTTCCTCCGGCGCGTGGGGGCTCGCCTGCTCGGCCGCAGCCAATTTCGCCCATAGCGAACGCCAACCACCCGGTCGGCCCTGGCGCGGCCCGGTGAAGCGCACTTCGGCCAGCACCACGCCGCCGCCGTCGTCCAGCAGCAGGTCCAGCCGGCGGGCCGCGCCGGCCAGCACCGCGCGGGCGGCCGCGACCGGCTCGGCGGGCACCCCCAGCAGCCGGGCGGTGGCGGTGCTGACCGGGCCGCCGACCGGCACCAGGCCCACCGGGTCGCTGTCCAGTTCGCGCTGCCGGTGCAGGGCCTGCAGCACCCGCTGCAGCGCCTGGTCGGAGCCGATCACCACGGCCCGCCGCCGCCCCCGGTGCGCGAGCACCCGGTCGAGCTCGGACGGGCTCTGCGGCAGCGCGACCTTCACGTCGGCGCCGCCGCACAGCACGTCCTTGGCGATCCGCACCGACTCGCCGTCGGCCTCCCGGGCCGACGGGTCGAGCAGCACCAGCAGCGGCCCGGTGCCCCCGGCGTCGTCCGGGGGGCGGGATACGGGCGTGGACAGCGACGACACGACCGGTCCTTCCTCAGGTAATCTCTCGGTGCAAGAGCCCCTTGCGCCATTGCGCCAGGGGCTTCGTCCATCTCGGGCCAGACTGCGGTCTACGCAGGATGCCCCAACCGGAAGGGGTGTACGCCTGTGCCGGCACTCGTGCTCGTTGGTGCCCAGTGGGGAGACGAGGGCAAGGGGAAGGCCACCGACCTCCTCGGCGGCTCCGTCGACTACGTCGTCCGCTACCAGGGCGGCAACAACGCCGGTCACACGGTGGTCATCGGCGACCAGAAGTACGCCCTGCACCTGCTGCCCTCCGGCATCCTCAGCCCCAACGTCGTGCCGGTGATCGGCAACGGCGTCGTGATCGACCCGGGCGTGCTGCTCTCCGAGCTCAAGGGCCTGGACGAGCGCGGCATCGACACCTCGAAGCTGCTGATCTCCGGCAACGCCCACCTGATCACCCCGTACCACCGGACGCTGGACAAGGTCACCGAGCGCTTCCTCGGCAAGCGCCGGATCGGCACCACCGGCCGCGGCATCGGCCCCGCCTACGCCGACAAGATCAACCGCGTCGGCATCCGGGTCCAGGACCTGTTCGACGAGTCGATCCTGCGCCAGAAGATCGAAGCCGCGCTGCACGACAAGAACCAGCTGCTGGTCAAGCTCTACAACCGGCGCGCGATCCCGGCCGAGCTGGTGCTCGAGGAGTACCTGGGCTACGCGGACAAGATCAAGCCGTACCTGGCCGACACCACCCTCGTCCTGGACGAGGCGCTGAAGGCGAACAAGGTCGTCCTGCTGGAGGGCGGCCAGGGCACCCTGCTGGACGTCGACCACGGCACGTACCCGTTCGTCACCTCCTCGAACCCGACCTCCGGCGGCGCCTGCACCGGTTCCGGCATCGGCCCGACCAAGATCGACCGGGTCATCGGCATCCTGAAGGCGTACACCACCCGGGTCGGCTCGGGCCCGTTCCCGACCGAGCTGCTGGACGCCGACGGCGACGCGCTGCGCCGGATCGGCGGCGAGCGCGGCGTCACCACCGGCCGCGACCGGCGCTGCGGCTGGTTCGACGCGGTGATCGCCCGCTACGCGACCCGGGTCAACGGCCTGACCGACTTCTTCCTCACCAAGCTGGACGTGCTGACCGGCTGGGAGCAGATCCCGGTCTGCGTGGCGTACGAGATCGACGGCAAGCGGGTCGAGGAACTCCCGTACAACCAGTCGGACTTCCACCACGCCAAGCCGGTCTACGAGAACCTGCCCGGCTGGAGCGAGGACATCTCGAAGGCGCAGACCTTCGGCGACCTGCCGAAGAACGCCCAGGCGTACGTGAAGGCGCTGGAGGAGATGTCCGGCGCCCCGATCTCGGCGATCGGCGTCGGCCCCGGCCGGACCGAGACCATCCAGATCAACTCCTTCCTGTAGTTCCGGATTTCCGGCGCTCCGGGGTTCCGGGGTTCCGGAATTCCGGCAGGACGCGGCGCACCAGGCCCGGCGCTCCCGCTCGCACGCGGGCGTGCCGGGCCTTTCGCACGCCCCGGCACCATTGCACTAGTGCATAACGAGGTTGCCACTGGTGCAATCTGGCCCTACCGTGGTGCGCATGACCGCGAAACTGCCCGCACCCGTCGTCCTCACCGGCCGGCACGTCCGGCTGGAGCCGCTGACCCGCGCCCACGTGCCCGAGCTGTTCGCGGCCGGCGGCGGGGACGAAGAGGTCTGGCGGTGGATCCCGGTGCCCGTGCCGCGCACCGAGGCGGAGATGGCCGGGGTCATCGACGCCCGGCTCGCCGACCGGGCCTGCACGCCGTTCGCGGTGGTGGCGGTGGGGAGCGGCCGGGCGGTCGGGGTGAGCTGCTACTTCGACGCCAGCGCCGAGGAGGAGCAGTTGGAGATCGGCGGCACCTGGTACGGCCGCGCGGTGTGGCGGACGGCGGTCAACACCGAGGCCAAGCTGCTGCTGCTCCGGCACGCCTTCGAGGACCTCGGCATGGGCCGGGTCTGCTGGAAGACCGACCACCTCAACGAGCGCTCGCAGAACGCGATCCGGCGGCTCGGCGCCAGCTACGAGGGCACCTTCCGGCGGTCCAAGCGGCGGCCGGACGGCAGCTGGCGCGACAGCGTGTACTTCTCGATGCTGGCCGACGAGTGGCCCGCCGCCCGGGCCCGGCTGACCGAGCGGCTGGCGGCGGGCTGAACCCCTCGCGCGGGGCGGGTCAGTAGATGGCGGCGGAGACGATCGCCGCCACGGCCAGGTTGGTGGAGGCGGTCACCCAGACCGCCGGGTGCGGCTCGGGGTCGACCAGCAGCTCGCCCAGCCTGCCCGGGGTGACCAGGTCCAGCACCCAGAACGAGACCGCCATCAGCAGCAGGCCGAACAGGCCGAACACGGCGGCCGCGGCCAGGCCCTTGCCGAACTCCTGGTAGGTCGACATCACCGCGGTGAACACGATCGCGCCGATCGCCAGCAGCGCCGAGCTGAGCACCACGGCCGCGTTGCGGTTGCGCTCGATCCAGATCTGGTGGCCCAGCCGGCCCGGCGTCAGCGCGTCCACCAGCAGCACCCCGAGCAGCAGCAGCACCAGGCCGACCGCGCCGTACGCCGCCGCGTACCCCAACTGGTGAAGGATGTCGTTCATCGGCCCCGCCCCTCCTGCCCGTCCGCTCGCCGGCCCCGTGCCGAGGACCGGCACAACATAGCGCACGGGGCGGGCGCGGGCGGGGGCCGTGCCCCACTCGTTGTACCGGCCGTCGCACCAGGTCCTAGTCGTTGTGCTCGACCAGGCGGTCCAGGCAGACCGCGATCGCGATCATCAGCGGGACGTCGACGCCGTCCTCGACCTCCACGCCGTAGGTGTCGCGGATCCGGAACCACTTGCGGGAGATCTCGGCGAGGCGGTGGCCGTCGCCCTTGACGGTGTACTCCTTGTCGATCAGGTCGCCGTGCACCTCGTACTCGCCGCCGTTCTCCAGCTCCACGTGGTACTTGTCGTGGAACGGGGTGAACAGCTTCTTGCGGACGGTCGCGACCACGTCCCCGTCCGCGTTCTCGATCTTCATCGCGTCGCGGACGGTCAGCACCTTCTCCCGGATGGTGGCGACCGTGTTGCCCGCGGTGTCCTGCAGTTCGAAGGTGTCGCGCACCCGCAGCACCTTGCCGTCCACCAGGAACGCCTTCTCGCCGTGCTCGTCCTCGACCCAGTAGTCGTCGCCGACCGCGAACAGGCGCTCCTTGACCACGAACTTCCGACCCATGTCCCCGACTCCTCGTCTGGTGCTCGCCGGCCCGCCGTCGGGCGGCACCCGACATGGTGCCACCGGCTGCTAGGTCAAGTCCCACAACAGGCGGTAGTAGTCGATCCGTTCGACGTCCGGCTCGACGCCGTACGCCTCCAGCAGGGCGCGCTCCCAGCCCGGACCGTAGTTCCACACCGTGCTCCAGGAGGCCACCGCCAAGTCCGCCCAGCGGTCGGCGGTGCCCAGGGCGCCCAGGTCGACGTGGCCCGAGAAGCGGCCGTCGGCGCCGACCAGGGTGTTGGGCGCGCAGGCGTCCCCGTGGCAGACCACCTCGACGTCGACCGGCGGCGGGTCGGCGAGCACCGCCAGCGCCCGGTCCACCGGGCCGTGGTGGCGCACGTCCTCGTGCCAGTGGGCCGGGTCGCGGCGCAGCTCGACGGCTCGGGCGACCCGGCCCGGCGCCGACCAGTCGTACGGGCAGCCGGCCACCGGCAGCGCCTCGTGGAAGGCCCGCAGGCCCTCGCCGACCGCCCGCACCGCCGTCGCCGGATCCCGCTTGAGCTCCTCGTCCACGGCCGAACGCCCCGGCAGGCCGGCCGTCAGCAGCCAGCTGCCGTGCTCGTCCCCGCCCAGCCCCAGCACCTCCGGGACGGTGGTGAACCGCCCCGCCCAGCCCAGCCGTTCGGCCTCGACCGCGAAGTCGACCCCGCTGCCGGGCGGCGCCCACTTCACGAACCGCCGCCCCGGCCCGTCCCCCAACCGGAACGTCAGGCCGTCCAGCAGGTTGCGCCACACCGCGGTGACCGGCTCGCCGGCGGCCAACTCGACGACGGCGGCCGGAATTTCGGCGTCACCCTCGGGAACGTATGCGATCATTCCGCCATTGTCGGTCGGGGGCGGGGCCGGCGGCATCCGGTTTTCCGGACGGCGCGGACGCCGCGGCCCGGTGCACGGACTCACGGGGGAAGCGTGTTCGAGAACATCCACGGCATGCCGGCGAAGAAGGCCGAACAGCTGGAACGGCTGGTCGAGGAGTGCCGGCCGGTGCTGGCCGGACCGGGCATGTCCGCCGTCCAGGAACTGCTGACGGCGCGGGGCCTGGGCTGGGTCGATTCGATCGTCGTCACCCGGGCACTGGCCGAACCCGATCGGTTGAGCCTCCACCAGGCGCTCGACCTCGTCCGGACGGCCCGGTCGTGAGCGCCCCCGGGCCCGGCGAACTCATCGGCACCGGCCGCACCGCCGACGTCTTCGCGCTGCCCGACGGCCGGGTGCTGCGCCGCTACCGCGCGGAGGCCGGCGACTCGGCCGACGCCCGCGGCGAGGCCGAACTGATGGCGTACCTCGCCCGGCACGGGTACCCGGTACCCGCGGCGTGGCCCGGCGACCGGCCCGCCGACCTGCTGATGGAACGCCTCGACGGCCCCACCCTGGCGCAGGCCGTCACCACCGGCGCGCTCTCCCCCGGCGACGCCGGCCGACTGCTCGCCGACCTGCTGCGCCGCCTGCACGCCGTCCCGCCGCGCACCGCCGCCCGGCCCGGCGACCGGCTGCTCCACCTCGACCTGCACCCCGAGAACGTCCTGCTCACCGCACGCGGACCGGTCGTCATCGACTGGGCCAACGCCACCGAGGGCGACCCCGGCCTGGACGGGGCGATGAGCGCCCTCATCCTCGCCCAGGTCCTGCTCGGCATGCCGCCCGCGTACGCCGAGGCGGCCCCCGCCATCCTGGTCCCCCTGCTGCACGGCCTCCCCCCGCTCACCGCCCACCACCTCGCCGCCGCCCGCGACCGCCGCGCCGCCGACCCGGCCCTCGACGCCGCGGCCCACGAGCGGCTGGACGCGGCCGTCGCCCTGGTCCGCGCCTGCGCGGCGGAGACGGCGGGGTAGCGGGCGGCGGGCGGCGGGGTAGCGGGTGGGGCGGTCAGGCGCTCGCCGGCCCGGACTCGGCTGCGGCTGCGGCTGCGGTTCCGGCTGCGGCTTCGGCTTCGGCTTCGGCTTCGGCTTCGGCGAGCAGGTCGGTCAGGAAGTCCAGCCGGGCGCTCGCCGGGCCGGTCCTGCGGGCCGTCATCAGCGCGGTGCGGGCCTCTTCGGGGCGGCCCGCGCGGTGCAGGGCCAGGGCCAGGGTCGCGTACGCCATGCTGCGGCGCAGCGGGAGGCTGGCGACGGCGGCGGCCGAACGGGCCTCGTCGATGGCCAGTCCGTTCCGGCCCAGGGCGAGTTCCTGCAGGGCCTCCAGGTCGCTGCCGGCGCGTAGCTCGCGCGGCAGGCGGCGGGCCGCGGCGTACTGGGCGTGGAAGGCGGCGCGGTCGGCGTCGGTGGCGGCGCCCGTCTCGTCCAGGTAGGCCAGCGCCCGGGCGCGCAGCAGGGCGGTGTACTCGTCCCCGTCCGCGGTGAACTCCGCTGCCAGTTCGGTGAGTTCGCGGTAGCGGCCCTCGGCGAACAGCAGGCTCAGGGCGGCCCTCCGGGTGTCGGGGCCGTCCGGGAGGGCGTCCAGCAGGCGGCGGGCCCCGGGCACGTCGTGCTGGAGCGTCGCCAGCACCTCCGCCAGGTCCGCGGGGGGGCTCCCGGCGGTGGGGACCGAGCTGACCGCGGCCGTCAGCAGCACCGGCCGCACCGCCCAGAGCAGGCCCAGCACCGCGGCGGCCCGGCCGAAGCCGCCGTCCGCCAGGGCCAGCAGCCCCGCGAGCAGCACGGCGGCGCCGAGAAACGGCAGCAGGACGACCAGCAGCCGTCCCGGCCGCAGCGGCGCCCCGCTCCGGGTGCCGAGACCGGCGGGAGCCAGCACCGGCAGCGGGATCCGCCGCAGGTAGCGCGGCCCGCTCCGCCCCAGCGTGGTGCGCACCACGGCCCCGACGCCGAACGACCAGCCGCCCGGCCGCAGCCCGAACCACCGCCCCGGTCCGGCCAGGTAGCCCGCCCACAGCCACCGCAGGGCGTACGTCCCGGTGATCGCCCCGGCGGCGGGCGGCAGCACCGTCGCGCCACCGCTCATGTACGGCAGGCACACGACCACGCAGCCGACCGCCAGGAGCACCCGGTGCACCTTGTCCACCAGCGTCCAGCGTCGGAGCAGTTCGTTCCTCACGGCGGGTGATCGCGCCAGAGCCCCGGCGGCGGGCCCGCACCGGGTGGGCAGTGCTCGCACCGGGTGGGCGGTGCCCGCGCCCGGAACCGGCTGCGGGTCCGAACCGTCCTGCGAAGGTGGCGGGTTGGGGTCGAAGCATCCGCAGTCCGTCCGTGACACCGCGAACCGTCAGGAGCGACGATGCGATTCCCCCGGGTGCCCGACCGCCACCGGCACCGGACGGGCGTGCTGCTCGCCGTCGCCGCCCCGCTCGCCCTGGCCGGCCTGGACCTGCTGAGCACCGGCGCGGGCCACGAGGACGTCTGCGCCGCGGCGGGCCTCGCCGTGCTGGCCGCCTCCCTGCTCGGGCTGGCCGCGCTGCGGGCGGGCTGGGCGCGGACGACGGCGGCCGGGCTGTGCGGGTTCGCGCTGCTGCTGGTGCCGGGCCGGCTGCTCACCGACCAGCTGTGGTACCACCGGGGCGTGCCCGTCGAGGCCACCGTGACGGGGGCGCACCGCACGGACGGCCTGTTCTCCGGGCCGTCCTGGGTCTGCGACGTCCGACGTACCGACGGGCGCCCGCTGACGCACCCGGTCGCTCCCCACTGCGGCCCGTCCGACCTCGGCATCACGCTGACCCTCCTGGTGGACCCGGCCGGCTGGCTGCCCCCCGCCTCCGCCGAGCGCAGCAACTGGGACGACCCCTTCCCCGTCCCGGACCTCGCCCTGATCGCCCTCGCTCTCACCGGCTGGGCCCGGATCACCCTGCGCACCACCGCCCCCCACCCGGCCCGCCCGGCCCGCTGAAGGCACCTGGGGCGCTCACGGCAGCGTGGGCGCGTTCATCGCCGCGTCGAGGTAGCAGCGGTTGCAGCTCGGGTCCCGCCCGTAGACCGCCGCCCGCACCACGTCCGCCGGCGCCGGCGCGTACAGCCGCCGCCCCCTCCGGTCCCGCCGGATGCTCCCCGTCCACCGCCGGCTCTTCTTCCGTCGGGTTCCCGTCGGGCTCCCGCACGGAGTGCTGCCACGGCGCGACGGGATTGACTGGGGCCATGACTTCTCGTGCACGCGTCCGCGCCCCCGAACCGGTGGGCAGGGGCGGAGTGCTGCCACGGCGCGATGAGGTTGACTGGGGCCATGACTTCTCGTGCACGCGTCCGCGCCCCCGAACTGGTGGGCAAGGGCGGATGGCTGAACACCGGGGGCAAGGACCTGTCCCTGGCCGACTTCCGCGGCAAGATCGTGATCGCGGACTTCTGGACCTTCTGCTGCATCAACTGCCTCCACGTCCTGGACGAACTCCGGGAGTTGGAGGAGCGGCACCGGGACACCGTGGTGATCGTCGGCGTGCACTCGCCGAAGTTCGTCCACGAGGCCGACCACCGGGCGGTGGTCGACGCGGTGGCCCGGTACGAGGTGCACCACCCGGTGCTGGACGATCCGGAGCTGGTGACGTGGAAGCAGTACGCGGTGCGGGCCTGGCCGACACTGGTGGTGATCGACCCGGAGGGGTACGTGGTCGCGCAGCACGCCGGGGAGGGGCACGCGCACGCGATCGCGAAGCTGGTGGAGGAGCTGGAGGCGGAGCACGCGGCGAAGGGGACGCTGCGGCGCGGCGACGGGCCGTACGTGGCGCCCGAGCCGCAGGCCGGTGACCTGCGGTTCCCGGGGAAGGCGGTGCGGCTGCCGGACGGGCACTACCTGGTCGCGGACTCGGGGCACCACGCGCTGGTGGAGCTGGACGCGGACGGCGAGACGGTGCTGCGCCGGATCGGCGACGGGGTGCGCGGGCTGGTGGACGGCGCCGAGCCGCGGTTCAGCGAGCCGCAGGGCCTGGCGCTGGTGCCGGAGGAGCTCGACCTGGGCTACGACGTGGTGGTGGCCGACACGGTGAACCACGCGCTGCGCGGGGTGCGGCTCGCGGACGGCTCGGTGACCACGCTGGCCGGCACCGGCCGGCAGTGGTGGCAGGGTTCGCCGACCTCGGGCCCGGCCCGCGGGGTGGACCTGTCCTCGCCGTGGGACGTGGCGTTCTTCGACGGCCGGGTGTGGGTCGCGATGGCGGGCGTGCACCAGCTGTGGTCCTTCGACCCGGTGGCCGGGACGGTCGGCGTCGCGGCGGGCACCACCAACGAGGGCCTGGTGGACGGCCCGGCCGGCGAGGCGTGGTTCGCCCAGCCGTCCGGCCTGGCGGTGTCCGCGGACGGCGAGCGGCTGTGGGTGGCCGACTCGGAGACCTCGGCGCTGCGCTGGGTCTCCCGCGGCTCCCACGAGGTGCGCACCGCCGTCGGCACCGGCCTGTTCGACTTCGGGCACCGGGACGGCGCGGCCGAACAGGCCCTGCTGCAGCACCCGTTGGGCGTGACGGTGCTGCCGGACGGCTCGGTGGCGGTCAGCGACACCTACAACCACGCGCTGCGCCGCTACGACCCGGCGTCCGGCGAGGTCAGCACGCTGGCGACCGACCTGCGCGAGCCGTCCGGCGCGGTGGTGGTGGACGGCGACATCGTGGTGGTGGAGTCGGCCCGGCACCGGCTGACCAGGCTGCGGCTGCCCGAGGAGGCCGTCCGGGTGGAGGCGGTGGCGCACCGTACGCAGCGGGCCGCGACCGAGGTCGCCCCGGGCGCGCTGCGGCTGGACGTGGTGTTCTCCGCGCCGACCGGCCAGAAGCTGGACGAGCGCTACGGCCCGTCGACCCGGCTGCTGGTCAGTGCGACGCCGCCGGAGCTGCTGGTGTCCGGCGCGGGCGCGGACAGCGCGCTCAGCCGCGAGCTGGTGCTCTCCGGCGAGGTGGCCGAGGGCGTGCTGCACGTCTCGGCGATGGCGGCATCCTGCGACGACGACCCGGCGGTCGAGTACCCGGCCTGCCACGTGCACCAGCAGGACTGGGGCGTGCCGGTGCGGCTGGTGGCGGGCGGTGCGAGCCGGCTGCCGCTGGTGCTGGCCGGGATGGAGTGAGACGCGGACGGGGGCGGGCCCGCGGGCCCGCCCCCGTCGTC
>NZ_JBHUWH010000140.1:0-16677 GCF_042670125.1 Kitasatospora sp. NPDC057198
GCGGGGGCCCTTCGCGTCGCGCGTCGGCGTCCGGTGGATCAGACGGTGGTGACGACCTGGTCGTAGGCCAGGCGCGGGCTGCGCGGGAACCAGGCGTCCTCGCCCGGCTTGCCGATGTTGACCACGGCCAGCACCGAGTGCTCGCCGTCGCCGAAGAACTCCTTGTTGATGCCGGCGGCGTCGTAGCCGGTCATCGGGCCGGCGGCCAGGCCGGCGGCGCGGACGCCGATGATGAAGTAGGCGGCCTGCAGGGCGCCGTTCAGGGTGGCGGAGGCTTCGCGGACCGGGCGCTCCGAGAAGAACATGTCCTTCGCCTGCGGGAAGTGCGGCAGCTGCGAGGGGAGCTCCTCGTGGAACTCGTTGTCGGCGGCCAGGATGGCGACCAGCGGGGCGCCGGAGGTCTTGGCCTTGTTGCCGTCGGCCATGTGCTGGACGAGGCGGGCGCGGCCCTCCTCGGAGCGGACCAGGACGATGCGCAGCGGCTGCTGGTTGAAGGCGGTCGGGCCGAACTTCACCAGGTCGTAGATCGCCTGGACCTGCTCGTCGCTGACCGGCTCGTCCGAGAAGGTGTTGGCGGTGCGGGCCTCGCGGAAGAGCAGGTCCTGGGCGGCGGCGTCGAGTGCCAGGGTCATGGTCTGTGTCCTACCTCAGAGCTGGGGACCGGAGTCGGATCGGCGGCGGCGCCGCACGATCGGGTCCAACTTCGATGAAACTTAAACCATTCCCCGAGGAGGGTGTGATGTACGGCACAGGGGGCGCCCGGTCACTCCCCGGCCGGCTCCTCGGCGGCCAGCGCCGCGTCCAGCCGGGCCCGCGCGCCGTCCAGCCAGCGCTGGCAGACCTTCGCCAGCTCCTCGCCGCGCTCCCAGAGCGCCAGCGACTCCTCCAGCGTCGTCCCGCCGGTCTCCAACTGCCGCACCACCTGCAGCAGTTCGTCCCGCGCCTGCTCGTAGCCGAGCGACTCCTCCGGGCCTGCCGCCTGCTGCCCCTGCTGATCTGCCATGCCGACCAGGGTAGGCGCCGCCCCCGACAAACCCGTTGCGCCCCGCCCCGCACCCCGCCCTACCCTGCCGTCCATGAGCACCCCACGCCCGGCCGTCCCCGCGGACGCGGAGGAACTGGTCGAACTCCGCTCCCTGATGTTCGAGGCCATGCACGGAGAGGCCCGCCCCGGCCCCTGGCGGGGCACCGCCGCCGACCTGCTGGTGCGCCGACTCTCCGAACCCGAGCGCCGGTTGCAGGCGTACGTGGTCGACGACCCGGAGCGGCCCGGACGGCTGCTCAGCTGCGCCATCGGCACCCTGGAGCAGCGGCTGCCCGCCCCCGGCCACCCCGACGGCCTGTTCGGCTTCGTCTTCAACGTCTGCACCCGCCCCGAAGAGCGCGGCCGGGGCCACGCCCGCGCCTGCCTGGAGGCCCTGCTCGCCTGGTTCGACGCGCGCGGAGCCACCCGGGTCGACCTGCACGCCACCGAGGACGGCCAGCAGCTCTACCGCAGCCTCGGCTTCCGGGGGCACTCCACGCCGCTCTCCCGGCAGCGCCCGGCCGCCGACCTGGCCACCGGCTGACCGGCCGCCCGGCCCGCCGCCCCCACCGGCCGCCGGACCTGCGGCGCGCTCTGCGCCAGCGTGCGCCGCAGGTTCAGCCGGGCCCGGTAGGTCAGCGTCTTCACGGCGCCCACCCGCAGCCCGATCCGGTCGGCGATCTCCACCGAGCTCAGCCCGTCCCAGTACCGCAGCCGCAGCACCGAGCGCTGGCGCTCGTTCAGCACCGACAGCGCCGCGCCCACCCGCTCCGCCTCGGCCGCCGCGATCACCGATTCCTCCACCCGCACCCCCGAATCGTGGTCGGCGACCGTCGCCACCGCCGACTCCCGGCGGGTGGAACGGCGTTTCTCGTGGTCCAGCAGCACATTGCGGGCGATGGTGAACATCCACGCGCCGAGATCCGTACCCGTCCAGTGGAAACCGCGAATTCCCGCCATCGCGCGGACGAAAGTGTCCTGGGCCAGGTCCTCGGCCAGCGGCCGGCTGCCGGTGCGGCGCAGCAGGAACGCCAGCACCGCGCCGTGGTAGCACCGGTAGATGTCCGCCCAGGCATCGCGGTTCCCGGACTTGGCGGCCTCGATCAGCGCGGGCGTCACCGCCGGTCTGCCCGACGGGGTGACGTCCATGCCAAAACCTCCGGAAAGTGCCGGAAAAGGGAAGGCCCGTCACACTATGACCCGGTCCGACCCGGTGCAAGCAGTTCCCGGTAATGCGGTGCGCATTTCCGGGAATTCCCGCGCGGAGGGGGGCTCGCGGACAATTCCGCGAGCCGGTACCGGATTGTCGAAGGACGGTCAGTTCCCGTCGGGCTCCACCCGCACCCCGAACGACCCGCCCGCCACCCGGGCCCGCAGCGCCTCCCCGTCCGCGGCCTGCCCCGGATCGGTCAGCACCGTGCCGTCCGCCTTCTGCAGCACCGCGTACCCGCGCTCCAGGGTGGCCAGCGGCGACAGCGCCACCACCCGGGCCAGCGCGTGCCCCAGGTCGCTCTGCGCGAGGTCCAGCCGGTGCCCGAGCACCCGCCGGGCCCGCTCCACCAGCGCCTCCACCTCCGCGCCGCGGGCCGCCACCGCCTCGGTCGGCGCCGCCAGCGCCGGACGGCTGCGCACCGAGGCCAGCCCCGCCGACTCCCGCTCCACCCGGTGCTGCACCGTCCGCCGCGCCCGGTCCCGCAACTGCCGCACCCGGGCCAGCTCCTCGCCCACGTCCGGCACCACCCGCTTCGCCGCGTCGGTCGGGGTGGACGCCCGGAAGTCCGCGACGAAGTCCAGCAGCGGCTGGTCCGGCTCGTGCCCGATCGCGCTCACCACCGGCGTCCGGGCCGCCGCCACCGTCCGCACCAACTCCTCGTCGGAGAACGGCAGCAGGTCCTCCACGCTGCCGCCGCCGCGGGCCACCACGATCACCTCGACCTCCGGCAGCGCGTCCAGCTCCCGCACCGCCGCGCACACCTGGCCCACCGCCTGCGGGCCCTGCACCAGCACGTTGCGCACCTCGAAGCGGACGGCCGGCCAGCGCCGCCGGGCGTTCTCCAGCACGTCCCGCTCGGCCGCCGAACCCCGGCCGGTCACCAGGCCCACGCAGCCCGGCAGGAACGGCAGCGGCTTCTTCCGGCCGTCCTCGAACAGCCCTTCGGCGAACAGCCGCCGCTTCAACTGCTCCAGCCGCGCCAGCAGTTCGCCCAGCCCCACCAGCCGCAGCTCGGACGCCCGGAGCGACAGCGTCCCGCGCGCCGTGTACCACTCCGGCTTCGCCCGGACGATCACCCGGGCCCCCTCCTGCACCGCGTCCGCCACCTGCTCGAACACCTGCCGGAAGCAGGTCACCGTCAACGAGACGTCCCGGTCCGGGTCACGCAGCGTCAGGAACACCATCCCCGCCCCCGGCCGCCGGTTCAGCTGCGCGATCTGCCCCTCCACCCACACCTCGCCCAGCCGGTCGACCCACCCCCCGATCAACGCCGACACCTTCCCCACCGGCAGGGGCGCTTCCGCACTGCTCGCATTGGCCATCCCCCGAGGCTAACCGCCGAGCAGGACAAACCGGAGGGCGCACAACCAGGGGCGCGGGGAACTGCGCGGCCGACCGAGCACGCACAGCCGGATCGCGAAGCAGGACGAGAGCCTGCTCCCCCAGCCCCGAGGGGGGCTGGGAGGTGCCCCCTTACCCGCGACCACGCCGACGTGCCCCTCCCGCTGCGCGCAGTTCCCCGCGCCCCCATCCGCACCATCCCGCCGAGCGCAGCGGGTCTCCCCGCGCCCCTGTCAGAGTGCCTCCCGTCCGCGCTGCGCGAACAGCACCACCAGCCCCACCCCCAGCCACACCGCCCCCACCACCTGCGCCGGGTGCGACGCCTCCACCAGCACCGCGACCAGCACCGCCACCCCCAGCAGCGGCACCACCCCGTGCCGCAGCCAGTCCCGGGAGCCGCCGCGCACCACGTACCAGCCCACCACCGAGGCGTGCAGCAGCACGAACGCGGTGAGCGCGCCGACGTTGACCACCGAGGTCAGCTGGTCGAGCCCGTCGTCGCGGCGGGCCGCCCAGACCGCCGCGACCAGCGTGATCACGGCCGCGGTGAGCAGCGCCCGCCGGGGCACCGCCGTCCGCTCCTCGACCACGCCCAGCGCCCGCGGCAGCCGCCCCTCCCGCCCCATCGCGAACACCAGCCGCCCGGCCGCGGCCTGCCCGGCCAGCGCCGCGAACGCGGCCCCGATCGCCTTGGACGCGGCGATCAGCACGTGCAGCCAGTGCCCGACCGAGGCTTCCACGGTGTCGTAGAAGGCGGAGCCCTGCGCCTCGGGGTCGGCGGCCAGCTGCTGCGGCGTCGTCGGCTCCAGCACCGCCGCCAGGTAGGTCTGCACCACGAACAGCAGCCCGGCCAGGGCCAGGCACCACAGCACCGCCCGCGCCACCGCCGCCGACGCGCCGACGGCCTCCTCGACGAAGGAGGCGATCGCGTCGAAGCCGAGGTAGGACAGGACCGCCACCGACACCGCCGACAGCACCGCCGGCAACGAGAACGCGCCGACTCCCCCGAACGGGGAGCCCCAGTCGCGGGCCGCCCCGTCCCGGGCCAGCACCACCACCGCGGCGACCACGAACACCGCCAGCACCACGATCTCCACCGCCAGCACCGCGAACCCCACCACCGCGGCCGTCCGCACCCCGACCAGGTTCAGCGCCGTGGTGACCAGCACCGCCAGCACCGTCCACACCCAGCGCGAGACGTCCGGCACCAGCGAGTTCAGCGCGATCCCGGAGAACAGGTACGCCACCGCCGGGATCAGCAGGTAGTCCAGCATCGCCATCCACCCGGCGACGAACCCCGGCCCCTCGCCCAGCCCGGCCCGCGCGTACGCGAACACCGACCCGGCGCGCGGCACCGCCCGCACCATCTCGGCGTACGACAGCGCGGTGAACCCCATCGCCACCGTCGCCACCAGGTACACCGCGGCCACCGCGCCGTGGCTCTTGGCGTCCAGCACGCCGAACACGCCGACCGGCGCCATCGGGGCGATGAACAGCAGCCCGTACACCATCAGATCCCGCACCCCGAGGGTGCGCCGCAGCTCAGCCGTGCTCGCCTGTGTGCTCACCCTCGCCATTCCACCGGCCCGCACCCGCCCCGGCGGCGGCGACGCGCGTCCGGGCCCGCGGGACTCGCCCGTACGATGGAGCCATGTCGACCACCGCTCAGCGCCGTGTCCTGCTCGCCGCCCCCCGGGGCTACTGCGCGGGCGTCGACCGCGCCGTGATCGCCGTGGAGAAGGCCCTGGAGCAGTACGGGGCGCCGATCTACGTCCGCAAGCAGATCGTCCACAACAAGTACGTCGTGCAGACCCTGGAGAAGCAGGGCGCGATCTTCGTCGACGAGACGGAGGAGGTGCCCGAGGGCTCGATCGTGGTCTTCTCGGCGCACGGCGTCGCCCCGTCCGTGCACGACGAGGCCGAGGCCGGCAGGCTCGCCACCATCGACGCGACCTGCCCGCTGGTCACCAAGGTGCACAAGGAGGCCCGCCGCTTCGCCGACGAGGACTACGACATCCTGCTGATCGGCCACGAGGGCCACGAGGAGGTCGTCGGCACCATGGGCGAGGCCCCCGAGCGGATCCACCTGGTGGACGGCGCCGAGGACGTCGCCAACGTCAAGGTCCGCGACGAGTCCAAGCTGGTCTGGCTCTCCCAGACCACCCTCTCGGTGGACGAGACCATGGAGACCGTCGGCGCCCTCAAGCAGCGCTTCCCGCTGCTGGTCTCCCCGCCCAGCGACGACATCTGCTACGCCACCCAGAACCGCCAGGTCGCCGTGAAGCAGCTCGCCCCCGAGGCCGACCTGCTGATCGTGGTCGGCTCCAAGAACTCCTCCAACTCGGTCCGGCTGGTCGAGGTCGGCCTCGAGTACGGCGCCAAGGCCGCCCACCTGGTCGACTTCGCCGAGGAGATCGACCCGGCCTGGCTGGAGGGCGTCACCACGGTCGGCCTGACCAGCGGCGCCTCGGTGCCGGAGATCCTGGTCGACGGCGTGCTCGAACTCCTCGCCTCGCACGGCTTCGAGGACGTCCGGATCGTCAAGACCGCCGAGGAGCACCTCACCTTCTCGCTCCCCAAGGAGCTCCGCCGCGACCTGCGCGCCGAGGCCGCCGGCAAGGTCTGACCCGCCCCTCCCGGTGCCCGGTCCCGCCCGCCGGGCCGGGCACCGTCCGTCCGAACGGGCTGCGCCCGCCCCCGTCCCCCCGTACGTTGGTCCGAGGGCCGGCGGGCAGCGGACGCCCCCGGCGGTACGGGAGGCGACGGCAGTGACGACGGTCTTCGGCGTGGACATCGGCGGCTCGGGCATCAAGGGCGCACCGGTCGACCTGGACAAGGGCGTGCTCGCCCAGGAGCGCCACAAGGTGCTCACCCCGCACCCCTCCGGACCGGACGCGGTGATCGACGCGGTCTGCGAGGTCGTCCGGCACTTCGACCACCGCGGCCCGGTCGGCCTGACCTTCCCCGGCGTCGTCGTCGACGGGCACACCAGGACCGCCGCCAACGTCGACAAGGGCTGGATCGGGCTGGACGCCGAGACCCGGTTCAGCGAGGCGCTCGGCCTGCCCGCCACCGTGGTCAACGACGCCGACGCGGCCGGCATCGCCGAGGTCACCCACGGCGCCGGGCACGGCCGCCCCGGGGTCGTCCTGCTGCTCACCTTCGGCACCGGCATCGGCAGCGCCCTGTTCTCCGACGGCGTGCTCGTCCCCAACACCGAACTCGGCCACCTCGAACTGCGCGGCAAGGACGCCGAACGGCGCGCCTCCTCCGCCGCCAAGGAGCGCCACGACCTCAGCTGGCCGCAGTGGGCCGAGCGGGTCGACGAGTACCTCGACCTGGTGGAGATGCTGTTCTCCCCGCAGCTGGTCATCATCGGCGGCGGCGTCAGCCGCAAGCACGAGAAGTTCCTGCCGCTGCTCAAGGACCGCCGCGCCGAGGTCGTCCCCGCCGAACTGCGCAACGACGCGGGCATCGTCGGCGCGGCGATGGCGGCCGCCCGGCGGCCCACCGTGCCCGCCGCCCAGCCACCGGTCGGCGACTGACCCGGCCGGGCCCCGCCCCGCGGAGCCACCGGGCCGGCGGACCTACCGGGCCCGGTGCCGGCGGCGCTGCGCCACGTAACGCGCGGTGACGATCGCGGCCGCCAGGGCGGTGCCGGCGAACAGCCAGCCCGCCCGCAGCGCCAGCCCGCCGGCCAGCGCCACCACCGCGCCGGTGACGCCCTGCGAGGGGCCCGGCTGCAGCAGCACCAGCGCCGCCGCGAAGGCGATCGGCCCGCAGATCGGCGCGGCCGGGAGGTCCGAGTACCGCACCCGCACGGCCAGCTGGAAGCACACCACCAGATAGCCGAGCCCGAACAGCACCCCGAGCCCGCCGAACAGCAGCCGGTCCACCGCGGCGAACGCCAGCGCCCCCGCCGCCGCCGCGACCCCGGTGCCCACCGCCGTCAGCCGGGCCGGCCGGCCGCTCCCGCCGCGCCGCTGCCGCGCCGCCAGCAGCCGCTGCACCGCGCGCTTCAACACCTGCGGGCCGGTCCGGGCGCCGGACGCCGACCGCAACCGCGACTCGGGGGGCCCGCTCTGCCCCGGAACGGCGGCCTCGCCGGCGCCGCGTCCGGGCGGTCGCCTTCTCGGCCCTGGCGGCTGGGTACGGATGCTCTGCTCCACCCGACCAACGTACGGTCTGATCATCGGCACCCTGTGTAATGGTCCCCGCCGAATTGTCCGTGTCCGGCCGGTGCACGCCCCCACCGCGCTTCCGACCACCCTTCGCGCGCCCCGTAGACTGGGGGATCGGCCCGCACCGGGCCACCTCGACGCCCTCCAAGCCCCGGGACACCACTCTCCATGTCGCTCACGATCGGAATCGTCGGCCTGCCGAACGTCGGCAAGTCGACCCTGTTCAACGCCCTGACCAAGAACGACGTGCTGGCGGCCAACTACCCGTTCGCCACCATCGAGCCGAACGTGGGCGTGGTCGGCGTCCCCGACCCGCGGCTGGACAAGCTCGCCGAGATCTTCGGCTCGCAGCGCATCCTCCCGGCCACCGTCGACTTCGTCGACATCGCCGGCATCGTCCGCGGCGCCAGCGAGGGCGAGGGCCTGGGCAACAAGTTCCTCGCCAACATCCGCGAGGCCAACGCGATCTGCCAGGTGGTCCGGGCCTTCACCGACCCCGACGTGGTCCACGTCGACGGCAAGGTCTCGCCCAAGGACGACATCGAGACCATCCACACCGAGCTGATCCTCGCCGACCTGCAGACCATCGAGAAGGCGCTGCCCCGGCTCCAGAAGGAGGCCCGGCTCAAGAAGGAGACCGCGCCGGTCCTCGCCGCTGCCGAGGCCGCCCAGGCCGTCCTGGAGACCGGCAAGACCCTCTTCGAGGCCGGCTTCGACACCACCGCCGTCCGCGACCTGCACCTGATGACCTCGAAGCCGTTCCTCTACGTCTTCAACGTCGACGAGGACGCCCTCTCCGACGAGGACTTCAAGGACGCCCAGCGCGCCCTGGTCGCCCCCGCCGAGGCCATCTTCCTCAACGCCAAGATCGAGTCCGAGCTGATCGAGCTCGACGACGACGAGGCCCTCGAGCTCCTCCAGTCGATGGGCCAGGACGAGCCCGGCCTCGCCACCCTCGCCCGGGTCGGCTTCGCCACCCTCGGCCTGCAGACCTACCTCACCGCCGGCCCCAAGGAAACCCGCGCCTGGACCATCAAGCAGGGCGCCACCGCCCCCGAGGCCGCCGGTGTCATCCACACCGACTTCCAGAAGGGCTTCATCAAGGCCGAGGTCACCTCCTTCGACGACCTCGTCGCCGCCGGCTCCCTCACCGAGGCCCGCGCCAAGGGCAAGGCCCGCATCGAGGGCAAGGACTACGTCATGCAGGACGGCGACGTCGTCGAGTTCCGCTTCAACGTCTGACCCCGCCGCACCCCGAAGGGGCCGCGCCCGCCGCCGGGCCGGCCCCTTCGCCGCGTCCGGGGTGGAAAACCCCGCGACCGGGCGGGACGGCCCCGGCGATCATGGCGGTCATGGAGACCCGCTTCCTCGCCATCGGCGAGCTCACCGCCACCCCGCCCGTCGCCGTCGTCGTCGACGTGATGCGCGCCTTCACCACCGCCGCCTGGGTCTTCGCACAGGGGGCCGAGCGGATCGTGCTCGCCGAATCCCTCGACGCCGCACTGGAGTCGAAGGCGCGGCACCCCGAGTGGATCGCCCTCAAGGACGGGGCGCCCGCGCCCGGCTTCGACGCCGTCAACTCGCCCGGCCGGATCCGCGGCACCGACCTGACCGGCCGCACCGTCGTGCAGAAGACCACCGCCGGAACGGTCGGCGCGCTCGCCGTCCGCGGCGCCGACCTGGTGCTCTGCGCGAGCTTCGCGGTCGCCGGGGCCACCGCCCGCGCCCTGCACGGCCGTCCCGACGTCACCTTCGTCGTCACCGGCGAGGACGGCCGTGCCGAGGAGGACCTCGCCTGCGCCGAGTACATCGCCCGCCGCGCCACCGGCACCACCCCCGACCCGGCCCCCTACCTCCGCCGCGCCGCCGGGTCGACCGCCGCCGCGGAACTGCTCCAGCACGTCCGCAAGGGCGTCCACGAGGACGACGTGGAGCTCTGCCTGGAGGTCGACCGCTTCCCCTTCGCGATGGCCGCCGCCCCGGAGGACGGCCTCATGGTGCTGCGCCCGTACGGGGAACGAGCCGGTCGAGGTCGATCGTGACCGCGAACGGCGCGGAGAGGGAGAGGGCGCCCCGGAAGACGCCGGCCGGTGCCGCCTGTTCGAAGACGTGCACGACGGGCCGCCCGGCCTCCTCCCCGACGCACCAGTAGTGGGGGATGCCGGCTTCGGCGTACTTGCGGGGCTTGACCTCGTGGTCGCGGTACGCGGATTCGGGGGAAGCCACCTCGATCGCGAGCAGCACCTCCCCGGGGGAGAACCGGGTGCGGGCCGGGGTTGCGGAGACCAGCAGGATGTCGGGCTCGAACCGGTTGTGCGGGTCGAGGCGGAGGGGCGCGGCACGGGCGATTCGGACGCCCGCGGGAGCCGGGGCCGTGAGCGCGTCGGCGAGCCGGTCGACCGCGTGGTCGTGGAACGGCGGGCGCGGAAGCAGGTCGAACAGCAGTGCGCCGTGGAGGAGTTCGGTGTGCGGCGGGGCCTGGGGGAGGTGGTCGAGGTCGTCCGCGAGCCAGCCTTCGGGGCGGGGCGGGCGCATCCAGTCGGGGAGTCCGGACATGGTGCCAGGGTAGTCGGTAGACAGTGTCTACTCGGTGCTGGTAGACACCGTCCATGAGCGATGACGAGCAGACCCCCTTGCGGGAGCGCCTGGTGGACGCCGGGGTCGAGTTGGTGCTGGCGGAGGGGTCGGGGGCGGTCGGGCTGCGGGAGATCGCGCGGCGGGCCGGGGTGTCGCACGGGGCGCCGCGGCGGTACTTCGCGACGCACCGGGAGTTGCTGTCGGCGGTGGCGCGGCGCGGGTTCGAGGAGTTGGCGGGGTGGTTTGCGGCGGTGCGGGAGCCGGATCCGCGGGCGCGGGTGGCGGGGCTGGCCCGGGTGTACCTGGCGTACGCCGCCGAGCGGCGCGGGATGTTCGAGCTGATGTTCCGTCACGACCTGCTGAACGGCGACGGGGCGGAGCCGGCCGGGCCCCGGCTGCGGGAGGCGACGGCGCCGCTGTTCGGGGAACTGGCGCGGTTGGTGGGGGAGTGCACGGGGGACGCGGAGCGGGCGCCGGTGGCGACGGCCGCGCTGTGGGCGAACCTGCACGGGCTGGCCCAGTTGCAGGGGTGGGGGAGCACGGGGCTGATGCTGGGGGAGGGGCGCGGGGAGGAACTGCTGCGGGCCGTGCTGGACGCCCACCTCGGGGGCCCGGCGTGAGCCGCCTCGCGCTGCCGGTCAGCGCCGGAGCCGCCATGCTGGTTGCTCTGGACGGCACGGTGCTGCTGATGGCGCAGCCCGCCATGGGCCGCGAACTCGGCGTCGGCGCCGCGCGGTTGCAGTGGACGAGCACCGGCTACCTGGTCGCCGTCGCCGCCCTGCTGGTGCTCGCGGGCCGGCTCGGCGACCGGTACGGCCACCGCCGGACGCTGCTGGTGGGCGTCCTGGGCTTCGGCGCGGCCTCGGCGGGCATCGCGCTCGCCCCGACCCTGCCCTGGGTGGTCGGACTGCGGGTCGTCCAGGGCGTGTTCGGCGCACTGCTGCAGCCCGGCACGCTCGCGCTGCTGCGGCTGTGCTGCCCGCCGGAACGGCTCGGCCGGGCGATCGCGGTCCGGACGGGGGCGATCGCGGTCGCGGCGGGCGCGGGCCCGCTGCTCGGCGGGCTGCTGGTGGACGCGTTCGGCTGGCGCGCGGTGTTCTGGATCAACGTCCCGGCGGCCGCCTCGATCGCCGCGATGGCGCTCGCCCTGCCACCTGCGCGGGGGAACGCGGACGGGCGGCGGCTCGACCTGGCGGGCTCGGCCCTGCTGGCGGCGGCCCTGGCGGTCCTGGTGCACGCGCTCTCCCGGGTGCCGGAGCGCGGCTGGGGCGGGACGGCGGCCGAACTGGCGGGCGCCGCGGGCCTGTTCGCGGCGCTGGTGGCGCACGAGCGGCGGGCCGCGGATCCGGTGGTGCCGCGCCCGGTGGCGGCCTCCCGGCCGGTGGCGGCTTCGCTGCTCCTGCTGCTGACGGCCTCGGCCGGGCTGTTCGGCACCCTGTTCAGCACCACCTTCCGGCTCCAGGACGCCCTGCACGTCGACCCGCTGGGGGCCGCGGCACGGATGCTGCCGCTGACCGCGCTGATGGTGCTGGGCGCCCCGGCGGCCGAGCGGGCACTGCGCGCGCAGGGGCCCCGGTGGACGGCGCTGGCGGGGGTGGCGCTGCTGGTGGCGGGCATCGCGGGGCTGGCCGGTCCGGGCGGCGGGGGCGGGTCGGTGCCCGCCACGGGGGCGGCCTCGGCGCTGCTGGGGGCGGGCTTCGCGGCGGTGATGGTGACGGCGACCGGCACCGTGGTCGGCGACGCCCCGGCCGGGTACGCGGGCACGGTCGGCGGCCTGAAGCAGACCGCGGCGAACATCGGCCCGACCCTGGGCATCGCGGCCGCCGCCGGCGCGGGCACGCACGGCGCCCTGCCCCTCCTGGCCGTCCTCGCCGCCCTCGGCCTGCTGCCCGCCGCCGCCCTGCCCGGCATCCGGCCCGCCCCCCGGCCCGGCCCCGCCGTCGGCGGAGCGTGACACCCGGAGCACCGGACGGCCCCAGGCGGACCACCGGGCCGTCGCCGACCCGCGGCAGGCGCCCGAACTCGCGCCCCGCGCCCGGCCGGTGGCCCACCGCCCACCCGCCGCCCACCCGCCGCCCACCCGCCGCCCGCCGTCCGCGTCCGCACGGTCCGCCGATTCCCGTCCGCTGCACCCGAGTTCGCCAACCCGCCACACCAGCAGGCGAGTTGGCGCAGCACCACCGCCCCCTTCGGCAGGCCCCCGCGGTGGAATTGCCGTCAGGTCAGGGGAGTTCGACGACCAGGGTGCCGTCCTCCGCGCGGCCGACGAAGACGCCGGACAGGTCGTCCACGTGGTGGTCGGGCCGGTGGGCGGCGGCGCGCGGGCCGATGCCGAGCACCGGCATTCCGGCGGCCCGGGCGGCGGCGATGCCCGCCTCGGAGTCCTCCAGGACCAGGCACTCGGCGGGAGCGATGCCCAGTTGGGCGGCGGCCTTGAGGAAGCCCTCCGGATCGGGCTTGCTGGCGCCGACCTGCTCGGCGGTGATCATCAGTGGCGGCAGCGGCACGCCGGCGGCGGCCATCCGGACCCGGGTGAGCCGGTCGTCGGCGGAGGTCACCAGGGCGTGCGGCAGCCCGGCCAGCGAGGCCACCAGCCTTGCGGCGCCCGGGATTTCGACCACGCCGTCGGTGTCGGAGGACTCCTCGTCGAGCATCACCGCGTTCTCGGCGAGGTTCTGCTCCACCGGGCGGTCGGGCAGCAGCAGGCCCATGGTCAGGTGGCCCTGCCGCCCGTGCGCGACCCGCATCACCTCGTCGCCGTCCAGGCCGTTGCGCTCGGCCCAGCGGCGCCAGCAGCGCTCGACCACGGCGTCGGAGTTGACCAGGGTGCCGTCCATGTCGAGCAGGACGGCCCGGACCGGCGGGGTGAGGACGGGCATCGGGGCTCCTCGGGAGTCCTCGTACGGGTGTTTGTTCCTCAATCGTACAAAACCCGGGGCGGCGGGCCGCTCAGCCCACCAGGTGCGCGTTGACCGCGCGGGCCTCCTCGGCGAGCTCCGGCAGCTCCACCACCTCGACGCCCGCGGCCTCCAGCAGCTCGGTGCCCCGGCACGCCTCGACGAACAGCGCGGGCTCCCGCCAGGCCACCACCACCCGCGGCACCCCGGCCGCGACGATCAGCTCGGCGCAGGGGTGCGGGCGGGAGGCGCGCTGCCCGCACGGCTCCAGGGTCGAGTAGACGGTGGCGGTGCGCAGCCGCGGGTCGCCGGGCGGCAGCTTGCCGAGCGCGGCCTCCTCGGCGTGGTTCACGGCGTCCACCTCGCGGCTGTACCCCTCGGCCAGCACCTCGCCGTCCGCGCCGACGACCACCGCGCCGACCGAGAAGGCGGTCGCGGACGGCGGGCAGCGCCGGGAGAGCTCGATCGCGCGGCGCAGCCGGCGCAGGTCGCGTTCGCGGTCACTGGTGGTCATCGGAGGACTCCTTCGGGGCGTACCGCAGCAGGACGACGTCACCCACCGTACGTGCGCCCAGCAGCCGCATCCGCCGGGCCGGGCCGCCCGGGTACGCGGCGGGCGAGAGGAAGCGGGGCGCGCCGGCCTGGCCGACCAGCAGCGGGGCGACGGCCAGGTGCAGCTCGTCGGCCAGGCCCTCGGCCAGGAAGCGGGTGTGCACGCCGCCGCCCCCCTCGACCATCAGCCGGCCCACCCCGCGCGCGCCCAGGTCGTCCAGCACCGCGCCCAGCGGCACCTCCGCGCCCAGGCCGACCACCTCGGTGCCGGGCGCCCCGGCCAGCGCGGCGCGCAGCACGGGCGCGGTGGCGTCGGTGGTGTAGGCGAGCTTGGCGCCGCCGGTGTGCCAGAACCTCAGCTCCGGGTCCAGCCGGCCGCTCGCGCTCAGGGTGACCTTCAGCGGGTGCTCGGGACGCCCGGCGGCCACCCGTCCGGCGCGCCGCTCGGCCGAGGCGACCAGCAGTCGGGGGTTGTCGGCGCGCAGCGTCCCGCCGCCGACCAGGATCGCGTCGCTGTCGGCGCGCAGCGCGTCGACCCGGTCGAAGTCCTCGGCGTTGGAGAGCAGCAGCCGCTCGGGCGAGGCGTCGTCGAGGTGGCCGTCGAGCGACACCGCGGCGCTCAGCAGGACGTGGGGGCGGGGCACGGCGGGGCTCCAGGTTCGGCGGACGGCGGGGGCTCCCACCGTACGCCGCGCGCCGGCCGGGCCGGGGAGCCGCGACCGCTCAGGACGGCTGGGACGGCCGGGGCGGCACCGGCAGCGGCAGGGCGGGCAGCCCGTTGATGCTGACGGCGACGTTCTCCTTGCCCTCGCAGTACTCGCTGAACCGGTCCTCGCCCTTGCGGTCGAAGAACTCGGCGAGCAGCGTCCGGTCCTCCTTGTAGTCCATGAACGGGACGGCGAACCCGCAGGAGTCGCTGACCCGCTCGGCCCGGACCAGGACGATCGCGCGCAGCGCGGTGCCGTCCGCGGCCGGGTCGAAGCGGGAGAGCAGCCCGGCGAACCGCGGGTCGTCGCGGAACACCGGCTCGCCGCGCCCGTGCACCCGCAGCACGGTGGGCGGGCCCTCGAAGGCGCACCACATCAGGATGATCCGGCCGTTCTCCCGCAGGTGCGCGATGGTCTCGGCGTGCGAGCCGCCGAAGTCCAGGTAGGCGACGGTCAGTTCGTCGATCACGGCGAGGGTGCCGGCCCGCCCCTTGGGCGACAGGTTGAGGAATCCGTCGGCGGCCAGCGGGGCGGTGCCGACGAAGTAGACGGGCTGCTTCTCGATGAACGCGCGCAGCCTGGCGTCAATGCGTTCATAGGTCTTTCCCATGCGGACGATTCTGCTCCCGAGGAGGCCCGATGGCGAGGTGATTATCCATCAGTCTTGCTATTTGAGACGAGTTTGTCCGAACAGTGGAACGTCTTCCTATGCTTGGAGGGCCGCCGAGGAACCGCCTTCGAGGGAGAGGGAGTCCCGCCATGCCCGACTACACCCACGGCCACGCCGCCGCCGTCCTGCGCTCGCACCGCAGCCGCACCGCCGCCAACTCCGCCGCCTACCTGCTGCCCGAACTGCGCCCCGGCCGACGGGTGCTGGACGTCGGCTGCGGTCCGGGCACGATCACCGCGGACCTGGCGGAGCTGGTCGGCCCGGACGGCCGGGTGGTCGGCGTCGAGCCGGGCGCCGAGGTGCTGGCCGAGGCCGCCGCGCTGGCCGCCGGGCGCGGGCTGGCGAACCTGTCGTACGAGGTCGCCGACGTCTACCGGCTGCCCTACGCCGACGCCTCGTTCGACGTGGTGCACGCCCACCAGGTGCTGCAGCACCTGCCCGACCCGGTCGCCGCGCTGCGCGAGATGCGCCGGGTCACCGCCCCCGGCGGGCTGATCGCGGTCCGCGACTCGGACTACGCCGCGATGACCTGGTACCCCGAACTGCCCGAGCTGGACGAGTGGGTGGCCCTGTACCGGAAGGTCGCCCGGGTCAACGGCGGCGAACCGGACGCCGGCCGCCGCCTGCTGGCCTGGGCCCGGGAGGCCGGGCTGTCCGACGGCTCGGGCGCCAACCTGGTTCCCTCGTCCAGCAGTTGGACCTTCGCCACCGACGCCGAGCGTGGCTGGTGGTCGGAGAGCTGGGCCGAGCGCACCACCCGCACCAAGCTGGCCGACACCGCCCTGGCCGAGGGCCTGGCCACCCCCGCCGACCTGGAGCGGATCGCCGCCGGCTGGGCCCGCTGGGGTGCCGACCCGGACGCCTGGTTCGCCGTCCTGCACGGCGAACTGCTGGTGCACGTAAGCTAGTTGGGCACGTCCCCGGGTTAACGAGACGTTGACCGGAGGCGTACCGCCCGGTAGCACGCACCGTCCAGCCTGGTGGTCGGACGGTCGGTCCGACCCGCCCCCCACCGAGTCGGACCGCTACCGGGACTCATCACAGTGCACCGGGCTTCAGTCCGGTGGTGAAGCGGTTCCGGGCCCTGCTTCGGCGCCGACGGTGGGCACCCTTCCGTGTTGTGGGGAACTCCTGGCGCATGCGGTGGAAATTGGCACCTTTCGAGCTGTTGGCCGGCTTGGACGGGACGGCCTGGGTTGGGGAGTTCGCGGGTGGGTGGATGTGGTTGTTCTCGCCGTTGGGCTTCGCCGGTTCGGCCCGGAGTCGGCGTGGACGCTTCGCGTGGTCTCTTCGGGCCGGGTGCCGGTCGGTGGACATTTTGTGCCGGTATTCGGTCACGAAGGCCGAGTGTGTGGGCGGGTGCCGACTGGTCGGGTCGGGTTGCGGCGTCCTGTCGTGGGCCGGGGGCTACGGTGCGGTTGTGCAGCTCAGGTACTCCTTCCGCGTCTACCCGGACGGGCCTCAGCGTGCGGCGCCGGCCCGCACGTTCGGGTGTGCGCGGGTGGTGTACAACGA
>NZ_JBHUWH010000141.1:0-16663 GCF_042670125.1 Kitasatospora sp. NPDC057198
GCCACCGCACAAGGCGCCGCGCCGCCCGCTCCGGTCAGTAGGAGCCGGGGACGCCGGCGTCCTTGCACGCCTTCGCGAACTGCGGGGTGCAGATCTCGCCGGCCTTGTAGAGGCCGCCGTCGATGACCGTCTCGACGACCTTGTCCTTGGTGACGACGATCGGGGTGAGCAGCATCGAGGGGATCTGCAGCCCCTTCGACTCGGTCATGGTGGAGGCCACCGAGGTGATGTCGATGCCCTTCACCAGGTAGACCGCCATGCTGGCGGCCGCGTCGGCCTCCGGCTGGTACGGCTTGTAGATGGTGTACGCCTGCTCGCCGGTGAGGATCCGGCGGATCGCGTCCAGCGAGGCGTCCTGCCCGCCGACCGGCACGTCGGTGCGGCCGGCCTTGTGCAGGGCGTCGATGATCGCGCCCGCCATGCCGTCGTTCGCCGAGTACACGGCCTGGAAGCCGTTCTTGCCGAGCTGGGAGATCGCCTCGTTCATCTTCGCGGCGGCGATGTCCGGCTTCCACTCGCCGGACTGCTCGTACGCGATCTTCTTGACCGCGCTGTCCAGCGTCTTGTGCGCGCCGGCCTTGAAGGAGGCCGCGTTGGGGTCGGTCTCGGCGCCGTTGATCATCACGATCTGGGCGTCGGCGGCCTGCTTGCCCATCGCCTCCAGCAGCGCCTGGCCCTGGAGTTCGCCGGTGCGCTCGTTGTCGAAGGAGATGTAGGCGGCGACCGGGCCCGAGGCGAGCCGGTCGTAGGCGATGACCTTGACGCCCTTGCTGTTGGCCTCCTCCACCCACGGTGCGGTGACGGCGGCGTTCACCGGGTCGAGCAGGATCACCTTGACCCCGCGTGCGAGGAGTGCGTCGAACTGCTCCTTCTGCACCTTCTCGTCGCCGTCGGCGTTGGCGTAGTCGAGGGTGCACTTGGTGCACAGGCCCTGGACGGACGCCTGGATCAACGGCTTGTCGAACGCCTCGTACCGGGTGGACGAGGAGCGCTCGGGCAGCAGCAGTCCGATGGACTGGCTGCCCGAGGACGACGAGGGCTTGTCGTCCCCGCAGGCGGCGAGCGACATCGCCATCGACACGGCGGCCGTGCCGATGACGAGTCGACGCGTCATCGAGTTCATGGTGGGTGGTGCCTCCCTGACAGCGCCGTGTCCCTACGGCGAGGTGAGGGGAGTCAAGCCCACCCACCAGGTGTCGTCAAGAAGTAAATCATTGGTCGGGGGAAATCGACCAAGTCGTTACCTTCTTGAATGCGTACCGGGAGGTTCGTCTGCGGACCTTTCAGCGTTCGCTGCGCGCCACCAGGAACACCCCGCCGACCACGATCGCACCGCCGAGCATGATCGGCCAGGTCAGGGCCTCGGAGAGGAAGAGCCAGCCCAGGAACACCGCGACCACCGGATTGACGTACGCGTAGGTCGCCACCAGCGGAAGCGGCGCGCGCTGCAACAGCCAGGCGTAAGACGTGAACGCGACAATAGAGCCGAACAGCACCAGGTACACCAGCCCGGCCCACGAGCCCGCCGACACCGCCGCCGGATCGAAATCCCCCGGCTCGCCCCGCGCGAACGACAGCACCAGCGCGCCCACCGCGCCCGCCAGCATCTCGTACACGCTCGCTACGAACGGATCGGCCGGCATCGGCAGCCGCCCCGCCAGCACCGAACCCAGCGCCCACACCACCGCCGCGCCCACCACCAGCAGCAGACCGGACAGCCCGACCTCGCCGGTCAGCCCCGGCGCGGTCAGCACCACCAGGCCCACCAGGCCGAGCAGCACGCCCGCCAGCGTCGACCCGCCGGTCCGCGCCCCGAACAGCCGGCGCAGCAGCACCACCCACAGCGGCACGCTGGCCACCATCAGCGCCGCCAGGCCCGACGGCACGGTGCGCTCGGCCAGCACCACCAGCCCGTTGCCGCCCACCAGCAGCAGCACGCCCACCAGGAAGGCGGAGGCGAACTGAGCCCGCGTCACCCGCAGCGCACCCCAGCCCTGACGGACCGTCAGGCCGACGCCGAGCAGCAGCGCCGCCGCGCCGAAACGCAGCGCGCCGGACAGCAGCGGCGGCATCGTCTCCACCACCACCCGGATCGCCAGGTAGGTCGACCCCCACACCACGTACACGATGCCGAGCGCCGCCCACACCGCCGCCCCGAGGCCGCCGGACGGTGCCGGTCCCCCCTTTCCGTTTCCGGCGGGGGAGTCGGGTGCGGGGTCGGCGTCGGCCGCCGGGGGCGGACAGTCGGGGTCGGCGTCGGCCGGGGATTGCGGAGAGGTCGCGGACACGTGCGTCTCCTTGTCTTGGTCCTGACAGGATGCGTTCGGCGGAATGACACCACACTCCGTTCGTGCGCGGCAGGGAGTTTCACCACTCGGTACGGGCACCACTCGGTACGGGCGCCACTCGGTGCGGGCACCACCCGGTACGGGCGCCACCCGGTACGGGCGCCACCCGGTGCGGGCGCCGAGGGCACTACGCGCGAACGCCCTCCGCCGCACGCCGGACAGGGCCGACCGGATGAACCGGCGCACCACCGCGCCCCCAGCCGCCCCGCCCCGGCCGCGCCGGATGGTAGTGATGGGGGCGGCCCGAGCGCAGCCGATCGGAGGAGCGGCCGCATGGCATGGTTCGCCGCCCCCGAGTACCGGCTCGCCCGGGAACTGTTCCTGCGCCTGCTCGCCCTCGTCTACGCCTGCGGGTTCCTCGCCGCCGCCCGCCAGTTCCGCGCCCTGCTCGGCACCCGCGGCATGCTCCCGATCCCGCGCTTCCTGGCCCGCGTCCCGTTCCGCCGCGCCCCCAGCCTGTTCCACTGGCACTACAGCGACCGCCTCTACGCCGCCCTCGCCCGCACCGGCCTGCTGCTCTCCCTCGCCCTGCTCGCCGGGGCGGGCGACCTGCTCCCGCTCGGCGCCGCGATGGCCCTGTGGGCGCTGCTCTGGGTGCTCTACCTGTCGATCGTCAACACCGGGCAGACCTGGTACGCCTTCGGATGGGAGTCCCTGCTGCTGGAGGCCGGGGCGCTCGCCGTCTTCCTCGGCAACGACCGGGTCGCCCCGCCGCTGCCCGTCCTGTGGCTGCTGCGCTGGGTGCTGTTCCGGGTCGAGTTCGGCGCCGGACTGATCAAGTGGCGCGGCGACGAGTGCTGGCGCAAGCTCACCTGCCTCTACCACCACCACGAGACCCAGCCCATGCCCGGCCCGCTCAGCTGGTTCTTCCACCACCTGCCCCGCCCCCTGCACAGGGTCGAGGCCGCCGCCAACCACCTCGTCCAACTCGTCGTCCCCTTCGGCCTGTTCCTCCCGCAGCCGATCGCCTCCGACGCCGCCCTGCTGATGATCGCCACCCAGCTGTGGCTGATCGCCTCCGGCAACTTCGCCTGGCTCAACTGGCTCACCGTCGCCCTCGCCCTCGCCGTCCTCGACACCGGCACCCTGCGCCGCGTCCTGCCGATCGGCCCCGACCCCGCGTACGGACCCCAACCCGCCTGGTACCAGGGGCTGGTGGCCGCCTACGTGCTGCTGGTGCTCGTCCTGTCCTGGCGGCCGCTGCGCAACCTGGCCTCCCCGCGCCAGCAGATGAACCGCTCCTGGGACCGCCTCCACCTGGTCAACAGCTACGGCGCGTTCGGCTCCGTCAGCCGCGACCGGTACGAGATCGTCCTCTCGGGCACCCGCGACGTCCACGGCGAGGACGGCTGGCAGGAGTACGAATTCCACGGCAAGCCCGGCGAAGTACGGCGGCTGCCACGGCAGTTCGCGCCCTACCACCTGCGCCTCGACTGGCTGATGTGGTTCGCCGCGATCTCCCCCTCCTACGCCCGGCCCTGGTTCCGCCCGCTGCTCGCCCGCCTGCTCGTCAACGACCCCGACACCCTGCGCCTGCTGCGCCGCAACCCCTTCCCCGACACCCCGCCCGCCCTCGTCCGCGCCGACCTCCACCACTACCGCTTCACCCGCGGCCCCGAACTCCGCGACACCGGCGCCTGGTGGCACCGCCGCCGCGTCCGCACCTACCAGCGGCCCGCCGGCCTCGCCGAACTCGGACCGCACGCCCCACCGGAAAACACCGGGAACGAGCCCGGAGCACGCCGATGACCCCACCCAACTCCCGCCCCCCACCCGGACGGGGCGTACTGTCGGTGCCGCTCCCTACCGTACGGACCGGGCGGACGGGCCCCGCGCCCCCGCCGACGGTCCACCGCGGCCCGGTGAACGCACGGAGGTCCGGTGCGTGCACGGCTCGAACGCACACCCGTATTCTGTCCTCCCGCGACGCCACCGCCGCCGCAACCACCCCACCCGCCCCGCCAGCCCTTCTGCCCGCCAAACGCCACGAACCGGACTTCACATGACAGTGCGCACCCTGAACGACGCCGACGACGCCGCTTCCGAGACCGCGACCGCGTCCGCGACGGACGGCGAGACCCGCCAGAGCACCCGTGAGGAACTCGGCCGCTTCGCCGAGCAGGGCGGCTTCGCCCTCACCGCCGACGCCAACCCCTGGCTGGAGGCCGCCGAGACGCTCACCGGCCCCGAGGACGCCCGCGCCGCCTCCACCGTCCTCGCCGAACTCCGCAGCCGCGACACCCGCGCCGTCGGCCGGGCCGCCAACGCCATCGCCACCAAGGCCGGCCTCGACATCCCCGACACCCTCGGCGGCCTCACCACCCTGCTCGACCTCCTCCAGCGCGTCCACGCCACCACCACGACGCTGCGCACCGAGGCGTACGAGCAGGACCTCGCCGAACTCGCCGCCGCGACCGGCACCGGCGCCTACCGCAAGGAGACCGGCGCCAAGCTCGGCTGGAACCGCCGCCGCGTCCTGCGCGGCCAGGCCCGCGCCCTCGCCGCCCCCGGCACCCGCCCCGGCCGCGCCGACCTGCACGGCGCCCTGATCGCCGCCGCGGCCGCCCACCGCGACTGGAGCGCCCTCTCCGACACCTCCTCCCGCCCCTCCGTCCCCGTCGACGGCGCCCTGCTCACCGAGACCGCCAACGTCGTCGAATCCCTCGCCGACGCCGTCCGCTCCCTCGCCCGCCTCCTCCCCGAACGCGCCCTCGACTCCCTCCCGCTCGCCGAACTCGCCGAACTCGTCGACCGCCTGGCCGCCGACGAAGGCACCCTCTACCGGCTCTCCGCCCTGCGCCAGCTGCGCCTGGAACTCGCCGAGCAGGGGCTCACGGAGCTGCTGGAGGAGCTGAACGAGCGGCAGGCCGACAAGGACGCTGCGCTGGCCGCGTACGACCGGCACGTCGCCGCGAAGGCTGCGCTGGCGGCGGGGCCGCGACAGGCTGCGGAGGCTGAGGCTGAGGTTGCCGTCGAGGAGACGGTGGTCGAGGTGGAGGCTGTCGTCGAGGAGACGGTGGCTGAGCCGGAGGTCGAGGAGACCGAGGTCGAGGCTGAGGCTGAGGCTGCTGTCGAGGAGACGGTGGTCGAGGTGGAGGCTGTCGTCGAGGAGACGGTGGCTGAGCCGGAGGCTGAGGCTGTTGTTGAGGAGGCGGTGGCGGAGCCGGAGGTCGAGGAGGCCGAGGCTGTCGTTGAGGAGACGGTGCAGGAGCCGGAGGCTGAGGTGGCGGCCGTCGAGGCTGAAACCGAGGTCGAGGAGCCGGTGGCCGAGCCCGAGCCGGAGCCCGAAGCCGTTGTTGAGTCCGAGCTTGCGCCCGAGCCGGAGGCTGTCGTTGAGCCCGAGCCCGAGGCTGTCGAGCCGGTTGTGGAGGTTGAGCCGGAGCCGGAGCCCGAGGCCGTTGTTGAGCCCGAGCCCGAGCCCGAGCTTGTGCCCGAGCCCGAGGCCGTCGTTGCGCCCGAGCCCGAGCCCGAGCTTGCGCCCGAGCCTGAGGCCGTTGTTGAGCCCGAGCCCGAGCCCGAGCTTGCGCCCGAGCCCGAGGCTGTTCCGGTCGTGGCGGCTGGTGGGGTGGGGAAGCCCGAGCTGGTGCCGGGGAAGCCGATCACCGGGTACTCCGCGGAGGAACTGGTCGCGTTGGTGGCCTGGTTGGACTCGGACGGGGAGAAGCGCAGCGATGACGAGTTGCTGCGGGCGGCCATGAAGGAGCTCGGGTTCGCCCGGCTGGGGCCGCGCATCAAGGAGGCGCTGGGGGCCGCGGTGGCCGCCGTTCGCGCCTGACGTTCCGTCAGTCGGTGTTCTGCCGCCCGTCGTTGTGCTTCGTGCGCAGCGGCGGGCGGGTCATTTGCCGATGTCCTCGTACCAGAGGTCGGGGCGGGCGGCGATGAAGTCGGTCATCAGGCGTACGCAGTGCGGGTCGTCGAGCAGGGTGATGCCGGTGCCGTGGGCGGCGAGCCAGTCGTGGCCGCCGGTGAAGGTGGTGGATTCGCCGATCACCACGTGTCCGATGCCGAACTGGCGGACCAGGCCGGAGCAGTACCAGCAGGGGGAGAGGGTGGTGACCATCACCGTGTCGCGGTAGCCGCGCAGGCGGCCGGCGGCGCGGAAGGCCGCGGTCTCCGCGTGCGTGGACGGATCGCCGTCCTGGACGCGCCGGTTGTGTCCGCGTCCGAGCAGTTCGCCGTCGAGCCGGAACAGCGCCGCACCGATCGGGACGCCGCCCTCCGCGAGTCCGGTCTCCGCCTCCGCCACCGCGACGTCCAGCCACGTCCGCGCCTGTTCCGCCGTCACCCGCGTGCCCATTCGGCCACCTCCTGCGTCCACTCTTCCCGCCCGTCCGGCCGCGACGCGCTCCGCCACGCTGGTGGAACGGCGGTCCGGGTCGGTGTCCGGTGGGTTTGACGTTTCCTTTAGGGTGCGGGCATGCGAGATTTCGGGGCGGGACTGCGGTTCCTGTTCGACGGGCAGCGGTGGGTTGCGCGGCACGGGCGGTGGTGGGGGTTCGGGATGATCCCGGCGCTGATCGCCCTGGTCGGGTACGTGGCGGCGCTGGTGGCGCTGGTCGTGTACGCGGGGGACCTGGCCGCGTGGGCCACGCCGTTCGCGGACGGGTGGAGCGAGGTGTGGCGCAACGCGGTGCGGGTGGTCGTCGCGGTGGCGGCGGTCGGCGCGGGCGGGCTGCTGGCGGTGCTGACGTTCACGGCGGTGACGCTGCTGATCGGGGAGCCGTTCTACGAGTCGCTGTCGGCGAAGGTCGAGGCCACCGAGGGCGGCGGCCCGCCGGAGCCGGACGTGCCGCTGTGGCGGGAGCTGTGGGTGGCGGCGCGGGACAGCCTCGCGGTGCTGCTGCGGGCGGTGGGGTTCGGGCTGGTGCTGTTCCTGTGCGGGTTCATCCCGGTGCTGGGGCAGACGGTGGTCCCGGTGCTGGCGGTGTGCGTGTCCGGGTACTACCTGACCGTGGAGCTGACCGGGACGCCGCTGCAGAAGCGCGGCCTGGCGCAGCGGGAGCGGCTGCGGCTGCTGCGCTCCCGGCTGCCGATGACGCTCGGGTTCGGGACGGGGCTGACGCTGCTGTTCCTGGTGCCCGGGTTGACGGTGCTGGCGATGCCGGGCGCGGTGGCCGGTGCGACGCTGCTGGCCCGGGAGGTCGCCCCGTACGAGCCGGAGGGGTCGGCCGGGGGAGCGGACGAGGGGGACGGCGGGCAGCCGGACCGGGATCAGGGTCCGGGCCCGTACCCGTACTCGGAGCCGTACGCGGACCCGTACCGCAAGCACCCCGGGGCGAACCCGTACGCGGTCGATCCGCAGATCGGGTGATCGGACCGATCACCGCGTGCCACGGGGATTTGACGTAGCGTCACGGACTGCGCGATAACGTCCCCATGGCGCTATCCGCGGACGCCGCCCCGCGCGGCATCGATCTCGGCGACCCCGCGTTCTGGCGGCTGTCGGCGCAGGCGCGGGCCGCGGCGTTCGCCCGGCTGCGCGAGCGCTCCGGCCCGGTCGGGTTCACCGACCGGGCGACCGGGCGGCGGTGCTGGGCGCTGGTCCGGCACGCGGACGTGACGCCGGTCAGCCGCTCGCCGGAGGTGTACCTGTCCGGGCCGGGGGCGACCGCGCCGGAGCCGGCCCGCTGGGTGCGGGCGGTGTTCGGCGACTCGATGGCCGACCTGGACGACCCCCGGCACGCCGACCTGCGCCGGGTGGTCGGCCGGGCCTTCACGCCGCGGCTGATCGCCGAGGTCGAGCGGGACATCCGGCGGACCGCCGTCGAACTGGTCGACCGGCTGGAGCGGGAGCGCCCGACCGACTTCGTCGGCTCCGTCGCCGCCGAGCTCCCGTACCGGGTGGTCTGCACGATGATGGGCATCCCGCCCGAGCAGCGCCGCCGGATCCTGGCCCGGACGGACCGCGCCGCCGCCCCCGCGGGGGTGGCCCGGCGCGGGCTGCGGGTGCCGGGCGGCGGCCTGCGGGTGCTGACTGCGACGCAGCTGGCGGTGGCCGCGCTGGGCCGCGAGCGCCGCCGCCGGCCGACCGGCGACCTGGTCTCCGCCCTGGTCGCCGCCGACGTGGACGGCCGCCGGCTGAACTCCCGCGAACTCGGCGCGTTCTTCTCGCTGCTGCTGGTCGCGGGCGTGGAGACCACCCGCAACGCGCTCGCCCACGGCCTGCACCTGCTGACCGCCCACCCCGAGCAGCGGGCCCTGCTGCTCGGCGACCTCGACGCGCACCTGGGCGGCGCGGTGGAGGAGATCGTCCGGTACTCCACGCCGATCGTCCAGTTCCGCCGCACCGTCGCCGTCGACCACCGGCTGTCCGGGATCCGGCTGGCCGCGGGCGACAAGGTGGTGCTGTTCTACGGCTCCGCCAACCGCGACGAGGCGGTCTTCCGCGACCCGGACGCCTTCGACGTCACCCGCTCGCCCAACCCGCACCTCGGCTTCGGCGGCGGCGGCCCGCACTTCTGCCTCGGCGCCCACCTGGCCCGCCGGCAGATGCGGACGATGCTGCGCGAACTGTTCACCCGCCTCCCGGAGATCCGCTCCACCGCCGCCCCCGAGACCGTCCCGTCCTCCTCCGGCCACCGCGTCCGCGCGCTGCCGTTCACGTTCTGAGGCCGCCGGGGGACGGGAAGGGGCGGCCACCGTCGCGCGGTGGCCGCCCCTGTCGCCGGTCGGGGCCGGTCGGGGTCGGGCCGGGTCAGGACGGGTGGCTGCCCACCGTGTCGTGGATCTCGGCGCCCATGACGCTGTTGGCGCGGGCGCAGTGGGCGCCGCAGAAGAAGCGCCCGGCGACTTCGACGCCGTGGCCGACGATGCGGACGGTGCACTGCTCGCAGCGCGGGGCGAGCTTCTCCATCGCGCACTCGAAGCTGTCGAAGACGTACGTGTCACCGGTGATCGTCTTGATCTCGAAGGACAGCCAGTAGTCGTTCTGGCACACCACGCAGACCGCCATGTCGGGCTCCTCTCGCCGTACGGGTCCACCGCCGAGTCTCGGACCGGGGCGGGAGGACGGCAATCGGCGGCGGTCCGAACGGAGCGAACCGGAGGAAACGGAACGAAAAGGGTGCGGCCGTCCGATAATGGTCAGCAGGGTCCGGTGTTCAGCCGAGGAGGCCGAGATGATTATCCGAATCTGGGAGGCGCAGGTCGCCCCGCACCGGGCCGAGGACTTCTGCGCCAGGCTCGCCTCGACCGTGCTGCCGGGGCTGGACCGCTGGGACGGCTTCCTCGGCGGCGAACTCCTCCGGGCCTGCTCCGACGAGGACCACCGGGTGCAGATGATCACCCGCTGGCGCGACGAGGAGGCGCTGCGCGCCTACGCCGGGCCGATGTGGCGGATCCGGCCGGTCTGGTCGGAGGGCGAACTGCACGAACTGGAGCACCCGCCGACGGTGGTGCACTTCCACTCGCTGCGCCGCCTGGACACCGCCGTCGGCCGGCCCGCCGGCCAGCCCGCGGCGGCGGGCTGACCGGGCCGGGTGGCGGGCCGACCGGAACGGGTGGCGGGGGTCAGCTGGTGGCGCCCTTGGTGTCGGCCTTGATGCCGAGGGCCTTCAGCCACTGCTGGCAGTTCTCGCAGGGCGTGCGCTTGAACCACGACCGGGCGTCGCGGCCGCGCGCGTCCATCGCGACGATCCAGCTGTCGGGGAACGCGACGGGCTGGGTGAGGAAGGCGGCCACCACCTCGTCCTCGGTGGTGAACCCCTGCTCGTGGATGAACCAGTCCAGCGCGTGCACCTCGGCGCAGTTGCCCACCGTCCAGCCTTCCAGCCGGACGGTGCGGTGGCTGACCACCGCGTACGTCAGGTTCAGCAGGCCGCTGCCGTCGTTGCGGCCCCGGTAGACCCGGCCGCCGGCGACCAGGATCGCCCGGACCGCCGTCTCGGTGCCCTGCGGGGCGTTCTCGCGCAGGGCCTTGGCCAGCTCCTCGGCCAGGATCTCCGCGTTGCCGCGCTGCACGGGCGGGGCCGGCGCCGGCCGCTGCGCGGGCCGTTGCACGGGCTGCTGGGCGGCGAGCCGGGCCGCGTCCCGGGCCTGGAGCCGGACGACCAGCACCCGCCGCAGGTCGGCGACGGCGGTGAAGGCGACCTGCCCGGCGCCCTGCCCCCAGGCGGCGAGCGCCCGGCGGGCCTGCCGTCCGGGCAGCCGCTCGTGGCCCGCCGTCAGCCGGGCGATCTCCCGCAGCACCTCCTGCACCAGCCCGGTCAGCGTGAACGCGGGCACCTCGGTCAGCGGGCGGCCGCGCTCCAGTTCGAGCAGCGCCCGCCGCAGGACGCCCGCCAGCGCCTCCAGTTCGGCCAGTGCCTGGGCGTCGTCGGGCGTCTGGAGGGCCGGCCCGCGCAAGTAGGCGGCCTGCGAGCCGGTCAGGCCGGTCAGCACGGCGTCCGCCGTTTCGGTGGGGCTGGGCACGGGTTCGCGGTACACGGCAACCTCCCTGTTCCTCATGGGAGTTGGTTCCTCATGGGAGTTGCGACCGTACCCGGCGCCGGGGCGGCTCGCGGCAGAGATCACCGGAATCCGATCCGTCAATCGGACCGGAAGCGGTGATCCGAAGCACGACGGGGCTCACCGCGCTCAGCCGCGCGCCGTCGGCTCCACCGGGATGCCCGCGTCGGCCTTCACCTGCTTCATGGTCAGGTGCGAGTGCACCTGGGCGATGCCCGGCAGCCCCGAGAGCACGTCGGTGACGAACCGCTCGTACGCGGCGAGATCGGCGACCGCGACCCGCAGCAGGTAGTCCGGATCGCCGAACAGCCGGTGCGCCTCCACCACCTCCGGCAGCTCCGCCACCCGCCGCTCGAACTCGCTGACGGTCGCCCGGTCCTCGTGCCGCATCACCACCGTGACGAACGGCTGGAAGCCGCGCCCGACGGCCCCCGGGTCCAGCCGGGCCCGGTAGCCGCGGATCACCCCCTGCTCCTCCAGGTGGCGCACCCGGCGCAGGCACGGCGACGGGGTCAGCCCCACCCGCTCGGCCAGCTCGGCGTTGCTGATCCGGCCGTCCTGCTGGAGCTCGTGGAGGATTCTGCGGTCGAGGCGGTCCATGGCGCAACATTCTGCCAGAGCACCGCCGTGACCAGCGAAAACGGGACATCGGCTGCCAACGGTGGACCGCTAGCGTCCAGGGGTTGGGATTTCCCCCCGTTCCGAAGCCGAAGGTGCCATGGATCCGCACGCCCTGCTGCTCTTCCTCGGCGTCGACGTGCTGCTGGTCTGCACGCCCGGCCCCGACTGGCTGTACATCGTCGCCCGCGGCCTCGGCCAGGGCCGCCGCGCCGCGCTCACCGCCGTCACCGGCGTCTGCGCGGGCTACGCCGTCCACACCCTGCTCTCCGCCGCCGGCCTGGCCGCCGCGCTGCGGGCCGTGCCCGCGCTGCTCCCCGCGCTGCGCCTGGCCGGCGCGGGCTACCTCGTCCTCCTCGCCGCCGGCATGCTGCTCGCCCTCCGCCGCGGCGGGACCGGCCCGGCCGTGGCCGCCGCCGGACCCCAGCCCGCCCGCACGGTGCTCCGCCAGTCGCTGCTGACCGCCCTGCTCAACCCCAAGGGCCTGCTGCTGTACCTCTCGTTGGTGCCGCAGTTCGTCACCCCGGACGGCGCCCTCCCGGTCGGCGCCCAGGTCGCGGCCCTCGGCGCGGTCAACGTCCTGTGCTGCGCCGCCGTCTACTCCGCCGTCGCCCTGGGCGCGGCCCGCCTCGGCGGCCGCATCGGCACCACCCCGCGAGCGGCCCGCCGCCTCTCCGCGGTCTCCGCGGTCCTGCTGCTGGCGGTCGCGGGCGTCACCGCGGCAGCGTGAAGGCAGACGCTTCGGGAGAAATCAGGGGCTCGGGGAACGGCGAGTCCGTGCTGCTGGTGGCCGGAGCCCATCGGGGGTCGAGGCTGCTGCGTGTCTGTAACGGAACCGGAAGCCGATGCGCGCTCCGGCAGTGCACCGTCAGCAGACTGGGCCTCGCCGTTCCCCGAGCCCCTGGTGGTTCATCCTTCGCCGTTCTCAGCGCATCGCGTGGGCGGCGAGGGCTGCGCGGAGGGTGAGGAGGTCGGGGCCGCGGACGGCGTCGAGGCCGGTGAGGTCGGCGGTGCGGCGCAGGCGGTAGTCGACGGTGTTGGGGTGCACCTGGAGGGTGGCGGCGGTGCGGCGGCGGTCGAGGCCGCAGGTGAGGAACGCCCGTAGGGTGTCGAGGAGTTCGGGGCGCCCCGTGAGGGGGGTGAGCAGGGCGGCGAGGGCGTCGCGGGCGGGGCCGGGGCGGCTGAGCTGGTAGTCGACCAGGACGTCGTCGAGCAGGTGGGGGCCGGGGCCGCGGCCGGTGGCTTCGGCGACGCGGCGGATCTCGGTGGCGAGCCGGACCGCGTCGGCGACCTCGCCGGGGGCGGCGGTGACGGCGCCGGCGGTCAGTTCGGCGCCGCAGGCGCGGGTGAGTCGGTCGAGCAGGGCGGTGAGGGCGGCGCGGTCGGGGGCCGGGTCGGGGGAGTCGTCGGGGAGCAGGACGGGGCCGCCGTCGGCGGCCAGCGCGGCGAGCGGGACGCCGTCCGTGCGGCGGTCCAACTCGGCGCGCAGGCGCCGGAGTTTGCGGCGGGCGACGACCGAGCGGTTGACGCCGGGGCGGGACTCGTCGGGGTGCGGGCCGATGGCGAGGGCGAGCACCAGGTAGCGGGTGGGGAGCCGGATCCCGGCCCGGTCGGCGGCGGCGCGCGGGTCGCCGCCCTCCAGCAGCCGGGAGAGCAGGGCCTGCCGGGAGACCTGTTCGTCGCCGAGCGCGGCCTGCCGTTCCTGCACGTACCCGGCGGCGACCGCGCAGCTGACCACCCGCAGGTAGCCGAGCAGGCGGTCCTGGGCGGTGGCGACGTCGGGCAGGTCGGCGGGGGAGGCTTCGGCCAGGAGGCGGGCGGCGCACAGTTGGGCGCCCAGGTGGTAGGCGCCGACCACGGACTCCAGCGGGACGCCCTCGTCGGCGCGGCGGGCCGAGGACTCGCGGATCCGGGCGAGTTCGGCCTCGCCGGGCAGCACGCCGGTGCGCATCACCTCGACGAACGCCCGGATGCCGCGCTCGACCTGGCGGGTGATCTCGCCGCGCAGCTGTTCGGGGGGCAGCGCGTGGTAGGCGGGGAGCCGGTCCAGCAGCCGGACCATCACCTCGGCGGCCAGCGCGGGGGCCAGCGCGAGCAGCCGCAGGTGGGCCGGGTGGCCGCCGAACCTGGGCCCGTCGTCGGCGAGTTCGGGGGCGGTCCGGACGGGCTCGGTGTTGGGTGCGGTCACAACTCACCTCGCGAATCTCTGTGCGGCGGCCCGGCGACGGGGCCGGGCGGCGCGGTCATCATGGTTCCCCGGAGGTTACCTACCCGTAGGTAACTCCCGCGATCCCCCACCTTGTTCAGGTCGCGCCCCCAGCCCCCAGTCAGAGACGGGAACCGCCATGAACCGAGCCGCCCGGCTGATCGCCACCGCCCTCGCCGCCGCCGCGGTCGCCACCGCCGCCCCCGTGGCCACCGCCGCCGCCACCGCCGGCGCGGCGAGCGCCGCCGACCCGTTCTACGCGTACGACGGCACCGCCCCGCTGTCCTCGTACGCACCCGGCACCGTGCTCAAGACCCGCACCCTCTCGTACCACCTGCTCGGCCTGGCCACCCCGGTGCGGGCCGTCCAACTGCTGTTCCGCACCACCGACGCGCAGGGGCGGCCCAGCGCGGGCGTCACCACCGTGGTGCGCGGGCTGGGCAGCGACGGCAGCCGGGCCGTTTCGTACCAGTCGTTCTACGACTCGCTGAACCCCGCCGACGGGCCGTCCCGGGCGGTCGCCGGGGACGTCAGCCTGGGCGGCGCGATCGCCAACGCGGAGTCGCTGTTCGTCGTCCCGTTCGTGCTCCAGGGCTACGACGTGGTGATCCCCGACACCGAGGGGCAGAGCGCCGACTTCGCGGCCGGGCCCGAGTACGGCACCACCACGCTGGACTCGATCCGGGCCGCCTCTGCCTCGTCCGCGACCGGTCTGCGCGCGGACACCCGGTTCGGCATGATCGGCTACTCCGGCGGCGCGATCGCCACCAACTGGGCCGCCGCCCTCGCCCCCTCCTACGCGCCCGACGTCAACCGCCGCCTGGTCGGCTTCGCCGAGGGCGGCCTGCTGGTCGCCCCCGCGCACAACCTCAGGTACGTGGCCGGCGGCGTGGTGTGGCCCGGCGTCATCCCGATGGCGATCACCGGCGTGGCCCGCGCCTACGGCTTCGACCTGGCGCCCTACCTGAGCGACTACGGCAAGCAGGTGTTCGCGAAGACGCAGAACGCCTCGATCGTCAACGCGCTCGCCCAGTACCCCGGCCTGACCTGGCAGAAGCTCGCCAAGCCCGCCTACGCCGACCCGAACTCGATCCCCGAGTACCTGGCGGCCGTCAACAAGGTCAACCTCGGCTCCGCCCCCACCCCCACCGTCCCCGGCTACATCGCCCAGGGCAACGGCGGCGTCCTGGAAGGCACCTTCAGCAACGTCCCCGGCATCGGCACCGGCGACGGCGTGATGGTCGCCGGGGACGTCCGCGCGCTGGCCCGGCAGTACTGCGCCACCGGCAACGCCGGCATCAAGTACCAGCAGTACGACCTGCTCAGCCACCTCGGCACGGCCGTCCCGTGGGCGCCCACCGCCGTGCTCTACCTGAACGACCGCTTCGCCGGGAAGGCCGCCCCGTCCGACTGCGGCCGCATCCCGGCCGGCAACTCGCTCGCCCCCGAGCGCCCGGTCGCGCCCGGCAGGTAGCCCCGCCCGGTCCGCCCGTACGGAGCCCGCGCCCCGAGGGACGGAGACGCACGTCACACCGCGCCGTGTCACGGGCGCGGGGGCCGTCCCGTCCTGAGGGGTGAAGGCGACGACGAGCACCGAGGAGCACACGATGGACGCACGACTGGACTACTTCGCGGACCCGGCCGCCGGCAAGGCCCTCAAGCACGTGATGTCGGCGGGGCGCGAGCTGAAGGCGATGCCGCTGCCCGCGGCGACGCAGGAGCTGGTGGCCCTGCGGGTCAGCCAGATCAACGGCTGCGCGGCCTGCGTCGACATGCACACCAAGGAGGCCGCCGCGGCCGGGGAGAGCCAGGTGCGGCTGCACCTGGTCGCGGTCTGGCGGGAGGCGGCGGTCTTCACCGAGGCCGAGCGCGCCGCGCTCGAACTCGCCGAGCAGGGCACCCGGGTCGCCGACGCCGCCGAGGGCGTGGACGACGAGGTGTGGGAGCGCGCCGCCCGGCACTACGACCGGGAACAGCTCACCGCCCTGGTGATGCTGGTGTCGTTCATGAACATGGTGAACCGGCTGAACGCGATCACCCGGCAGCCGGCCGGCGGCTATGAGGCCGGGACGTTCCACTGAAGCGCCGGCCGGACGGACGAGGGGAGGACCGGGGATGGGCAAGGTCGAGGAGTTCGAGGAGCTGCGGCCGCTGCTGTTCTCCCTCGCGTACCGGATCCTGGGCAGCGTCGCCGAGGCCGAGGACGCGGTGCAGGAGAGCTGGCTGCGCTACGACGCCTCGCCCGTCCGGCCGGACTCGCCCCGGGCCTACCTGTCGACCACGGTGACCCGGATCGCCATCGACGTCCTGCGCTCCGCCCGGGTGCGGCGCGAGGCGTACGTCGGGGCCTGGCTGCCCGAACCGCTGCTCGACGACCCCTACCAGGACCCGGCCCGCGCGGCCGAACTGGCCGACTCGCTGTCGATGGCGGCACTGCTGCTGCTGGAGCGGCTCAGCCCGCTGGAGCGGTCGGTGTTCGTGCTGCGGGAGGTCTTCGGCTTCGGCTTCGACGAGGTCGCCGCCGCGGTCGGGCGCTCGGAGCCGGCCTGCCGCCAACTGCTCGTCCGGGCCCGCCGCCACATGGACGAGGGGCGGCCCAGGTACGAGGCGGACCGCGACGAGCAGCGCGAACTGGCGCGGCGGTTCTTCGAGGCGCTCTCCCGGGGAGACCTGGAGGGGCTGCGGGGCCTGCTGGCCGCTGACGTCCAGCTGGTCGGGGACGGCGGCGGCAAGGCCCCGCAGCTGGCCAGGGCCGTCAGCGGGGCCGAGAACGTGGCCCGGCTGCTGGCCGTCTTCTACCCGCTGATGGCCCGCACCGGCATCGGCTGCGAACCGCGCACCGTCAACGGGCAGCCCGGCGCGGTGTTCCGCGACCCGGACGGCAGGGTCCTGCACGTGCTGGCCCTGGACGTGCGGGGCGGCCTGGTCCGGGCCGTCCGCACGGTCGTCAACCCGGACAAGCTCGGCCACCTCGGCCCGGTCGCCGACGCCTGGGCCGTCGACCGGGAGGTCCGGGCGGCCCACCGGCGGCAGCGCTGACCCGGAA
>NZ_JBHUWH010000142.1:0-16510 GCF_042670125.1 Kitasatospora sp. NPDC057198
CCCCCCGGTCCCCGGACGGCGCGCCCGTCGAGCAGCCCGACCGGCGGCCCGGACGAGGCACCCTCTGTGGGGAGGGCCCCTCGCCCGGACGCCGGTTGCCGGAAGGGGGCCGGTCGACGCCCAGCACCGCGCCGACCGGCCCGACCACCGTCCGTCCCCGACCGCGCCCGCTCTGGGTCGGGGACGGGCCCGGAAAAACGCCGGGCCCGGGGGCCCGGGGCCCGTAGCATCCCGGGCATGGCGATGTTCGTGCACCTGACTTCGGCGGCCGACGCGCCGCGCGTGCGGCGGTCCGGGATCAGGGCGGAGAGCCGGGGGCCCGAGGGGGCGCGCGGCGTGTTCTGCTTCCCGGTGCTGCCCTCGTTCACGCTCACCCACCAGTGGCTGCGCGAACTGGCCCGGCGCGGCACCCGGGGCGGCATGGTGGCGGTGCACGTGCGACTGGACGACGGGCAGCAGGTGCTGGCCGGGCACTATGCCGCCGGGCGCAAGCGGCCCCCGCACCGGCCGATGACGGCCGCCGAGGCGGTGCGCACGATCGCCGCCGTGGAGGACCCGCGCGGCTGGGAGGTGTTCCTGCCCCGGGCGGTGCGCCCCGCCGAGGTGCACCGGATCCGCACCGCCCCGCAGGTGGTCGGCTGGCGCTACTGGCCCGGTTCGAACGGCGTCCGCCCCTGCACCTGCGTCGGCTGCCGGGTGCGCGGCGAGTACGGCGGCAGCCGCCTGCGCCGCCGCAACCCGCACCCGCTGGACGGGCCGCCGCCGCCCGTCCCCGTCCTGCTCGACCGGATCGCCGCGGCCGGCGACCCCGGCGATCCGGCGGCGCTCTCCGACGCGCTGCACTGGCTGGGCATGCGCCGTCGCGGCCCGGTCCCGGCGCTGGCCCCGCTCGCCGCCCACCCCGAGGCCCGGATCCGGGAGCAACTGGTGTGGGCGATCGGCCGCTGGTCCACCCCCGGCGTCGCCGCCCTGCTGGACGCCCTCGCCGACGATCCGGACCCGGAGGTGCGCGAGGCGGTCGAGTCCGTCCGCGAACCGCTCTGACCGCCGCGGGGGTGCGCCTCCTCCGCGACCGCCCGCGCCCCCGCCCCCGTCGAGTCGCGCCGCGCGTCCGGCCGCCCAGCCGTTCGACCCGTCGGGGGCGGCGGTGCCGGTGGGCATAATGGCGGCCATGGGACGGGCGGCGGTACGGCGGGTGGTGACGGGTCGGAACGGGGCGGGACTGCTCTGCCTGGTGGCGGCGGTGGCCTCCTTCGTCGAGTTGACGGCGGTGGCGGGGTCGTTGCCCAGGCTCGCCGCCGAGCGGATCCAGCAGGCCGGGAGCGGGGCGTCGAGCGTCCAACTCCTGTTCCTGGTCGGCCTGTTCTGCGCGGCGACCGCGCTGCCGCTGGGGTTCCTGCGGCCCGCCGCGGCCGGTCCGGCGGTCACCGCCGCGGTGCTCGGCGTGCTCGGGGTCTTCCACACCGTCACCGCCGTCGGGATCGCGGCCGTGCTGGCCGCCCAGTACCGGCTGGGGCGTTCCGGACGGCTCGCGGTCGGGCTCGGCCTCGCCGCGCCGTTCCCGGTGCTCGCGGTGGCCGCCGGTGCCGACGCCGACCTGCGGGTGCGGCTGGGGCTGCTCGCGGTGCTCGCCCCGGCGGCCGTCGCGGCGGGCCTGCGGCAGCACGCGCGCGGGCGGCGCGCGGCGTACGAGGAGACCCGGCGGCTGGCCCTCGGCGCCGTCGCGGACAGCGCGGTGCGGGCCGAACGGGCCCGGATCGCCCGGGAGTTGCACGACGTGGTGGCCCACCACGTGTCGATGATCGCGGTGCGGGCGGAGACCGCCCGGCTGGCCACGCCCGGCCTGCCCGCGCAGGGCGCCGAACGCCTGCTGGAGATCGGCGACGCGGCCCGCGACGCGCTCGCCGAGATGCGCCACCTGCTCGGCGTGCTGCGTGCGGACGACGCCCCCGCCGACCGCGCCCCGCAGCCCGGCCTGGCCGCACTGGGCGAACTGCTGGAGCAGGCCCGCGGCTCCGGCGGGGGAGCGGTCCGCCTGGTGGTGCGGGGCGTGCCCGGCCCGCTCGGGCCCGGCACCGAGCTCGCCGCCTACCGGATCGTCCAGGAGGCGCTGACCAACGCCCGCCGGCACGCCCCCGGCGCCGCCGTCGACGTCGAACTGACCCACACCGCCACCGCCCTGGAACTCCGGGTGCGCGACCACGGGCCCGGCAGCGACGGGTGCGGCGGCGGGCCCGGCGGCGGCGGCGGCGGGCACGGCCTGACCGGCATGCGCGAGCGCGCCGCCGCGGTCGGCGGCACCCTGCGCACCGGCCCCGGCCCCGGCGGCGGCTTCGCCGTCGAGGCGGTCCTGCCGCGGAGCGCGCGGGACCCACGGGGCGCGCGGGACGCACAGCGCGCGCGGGGCGCGCGGGGCGCGCGGTGAGCGCCGGGCCGGTGCCCGGACCGGTGCGGATCGTGGTCGCCGACGACCACCCGGTGGTGCGCTCCGCGTTCGCCACCCTGCTGGACAGCCGACCGGAGTTCACCGTGGTGCGCACCGCCGCGGACGGCGCCGAAGCCGTCCTGGCCTGCCGCGAGGAGCGCCCCGACCTGGTCCTGATGGACATCCGGATGCCCGGCACCGACGGCATCGAGGCGACCCGGCAGCTCACCTCCGAGGGCCCGAACCCGCCCCGGGTGCTCATCCTCACCACCTTCGACCTGGACGAGTACGTCTACGAGGCGCTGCGGGCCGGAGCCAGCGGCTTCCTGCTCAAGGAGGCCACCGCCGAGGACCTGTTCGAGGCGGTGCGGGTGGTGGCCGCCGGGGACGCGCTGCTCGCCCCCGGCGTGACCCGCCGGCTGATCGCCGAGTTCGCCGCCATGCCGCCCCGCGGCACCCAGGCCGGCCCCGCGCCGTCGGAGCCGTCGTCCGAGCCGTCCGCGCTGTCGGAGCACCCCGCCGCCGCCCGGCTGCGCGCCCTCACCCCGCGCGAGACCGAGGTGCTGCGGCTGGTCGCCGAGGGCCTGTCCAACCCGGAGGTGGCCGCCCGGCTCACCGTCACGGAGGAGACGGTGAAGACCCACGTCAGCCGCGTCCTGGCCAAGCTCGGCCTGCGCGACCGCACCCAGGCCGTGGTGGCCGCGTACGAGGGCGGGCTGGTGGTTCCCGGTCGGGGCCGGTAGCGCGGGTCGGTGACGCAGACCGGTCGCGCGGACCGGTGGTGCGGACCGCTGGCGCGAGCCGGTGGTGCCCGGTCGAGGCCGGTGGCGCAGGCTGGGAGGAGAACGGTCCGGGCGGCACCGATGAGTTCCGCCGTCCCGGCCCGTCAGTATTCCCGACCGGACCATCCACTCCCCGGGAGCATCCACCATGGGAACCATCGACATCGAACTGTTCAGCACGCTCGACCTGGTCGGCCAGGCCCCGGGCGGCCCCGAGGAGGACCCGGACGGCTTCGACTTCGGCGGCTGGCAGGCCCCGCTGATCGACGAGGTCTCCGGGGCGCAGGTCGACGCCGCCTACCAGGGCACCGACGCGCTGCTGCTCGGGCGGCGGACGTACGACATCTTCGCCGCGTACTGGCCGCAGGCCGGGGACAACCCGTTCGCCGAGCTGTTCAACCGCGTCCCGAAGTACGTGGCCTCGCGCGGGAAGCCCGAGCTGGCCTGGGCCGGGTCCGAGCTGCTCGGGCCCGACCTGCCCGCCGCCGTGCGGGAGGTCCGGGAGCGGCACCAGCGGGTGAAGGTGGTCGGCAGCCTGGACCTGGTGCAGACCCTGCTGCGGGAGAAGCTGTTCGACCGGATCGACCTGTGGGTGCACCCGATCGTGCTGGGCCGCGGCAAGAAGGTGTTCGGCGACGGCGTCGTCCCCAGCAACCTCACCCTGCTGGAGCCGCCCGCCGCCAGTCCGCGCGGCACCGTGCTGCTGCGCTACGGCCTGGCCGAGGGCGTCCCCGCCACCGGGGACATGAGTGAGCTCTGAGACCCGCCCGCGGGGGGAGGGGGAGGGGGAGGCGCCGTAGCTCCCGCGGGGGACGGCGCCCGCCCCGGTGCTCACCCCGGCGGGGGACGGCGCCCGCCCCAGCGGGCCCGGAAGACCGCTCCCGGCGGTGACGACCCCGCCGGGCCCGGATTCCTACGCTCGGCCCCATGGAGCAGAACACCACCGACCCGGGCGCGACGATCCAAGTCACCGGCCTGCACAAGCGGTTCGGGGCGAACCAGGCACTGGACGGCATGACCTTCACCGTCCACCCCGGCCGGATCACCGGCTTCGTCGGCCCCAACGGCGCCGGGAAGTCCACCACCATGCGGGTGGTCCTCGGCCTGGACACCCCCGACCGGGGCACCGCCCTGGTCGGCGGCCGCCCCTACCGCAGCCTGCGTCGCCCGCTCGCGCACCTGGGCGCCCTGCTCGACGCGGGCGCCGTCCAGCCGGGCCGCACCGCCCGCAACCACCTGCTGTGGCTGGCCCGTTCGCAGGGCATCGACGCCCGCCGGGTCGACCGGGTGCTGGCCGACGCGGGCCTGGGCGGGGTCGCCCGGCGCAAGGCCGGGCCGTTCTCGCTCGGCATGCGCCAGCGCCTCGGCATCGCCGCCGCGCTGCTCGGTGACCCGCCGGTGCTGATGCTCGACGAACCCTTCAACGGGCTCGACCCCGAGGGCTTCCGGTGGATCCGCGCCCTTCTCGCCGACCAGGCCGCGCGCGGCCGGGCGGTGCTGGTCTCCAGCCACCTGATGGGCGAACTCCAGGACACCGCCGACCACGTCATCGTGGTCGGCCGCGGCCGGGTGATCGCCGACAGCCCCGTCGCCGACCTGCTGGCGGGCGCCTCGCAGGGCCGGACCACCCTGCGCACCCCCGACCTGGACGGCGCGGTGCGGGTGCTGGCCGGCGCCGGCGCCACCGTCAGCTCCACCGCCCCCGGCACCGCCACCGTCCTCGGCCCGTCCCCCGACCGGATCGCCGCCCTGCTGGCCGCCGCGGGCGTCCCGTTCACCGAACTCGCCGCCCACCGGCCCTCGTTGGAGGAGGCGTACCTCGAACTCACCCGGGACGCCGTCCAGTACCGGGCCGGCCACAGCGCCCCGGAGGCCGGACGATGAGCCGACTCCCCGCCCCGGCAACCGACTTCGGACGCCTGCTGCGCGCCGAGTGGACCAAACTGCGCACCGTGCCCGGCTGGGTCGCCACCGTGGCCGGCGCCCTGCTGGCCGTCCTCGCGGTCGGCCTGCTCGGCACCGCCGCGGACAACCCGAACCCGGCCCGCACCGACCTGCCGGTCGGCCCCGGCGGGCAGGCCGTCAACGACAGCTTCTCCTTCGTCCACCGCGAACTGGCCGGGGACGGCACCCTGACCGTCCCCGTGCTCGGCCTCACCAGTGTCAAGGCCGATGGCCCGGAAGGCAGTTCACCCGGCCCGGTGGCCGAGTGGGCGAAGGCCGGGATCATCGTCAAGGCCGGGCTCGACCAGGGCAGCAGCTACGCGGCGGTCGCCGCCACCGGCGGGCACGGCGTCCGGATGCAGGACGACTACGTCCACGACACGGCCGGCCGCCCCGGCCTCCCCACCGCCGACCACCCGCACTGGCTGCGGCTGACCCGCACCGGCGACACCGTCACCGGCTACGACTCCGCCGACGGCACCCACTGGCAGCGGATCGGCACCGCCCACCTGCCCGGCCTGCCCCGCACCGCCCAGGTCGGCCTGTTCACCACCTCCCCGGAACTTGCCGAGGACACCGGCACCGGCACCGGCTTCACCCCCGCCGTCGCCACCGGCCGCTTCGGCCCGCCCGTCCTCTCCGACGGCTGGGCGGCGCAGGAGCACGGCGGCGACGGCTGGACCGGCGGCCGGGTCGGCCCCGACGCGGGCACCTCCGGCAGCTACCTGCCGGGCCTCGACGCCGGACACACCCGCGAGACCACCGGCTCCACCGGTACCGCCGCCGCCACCAGCTCCACCGCCGCCGCCGATGGCTCCGCCGCCACCGGCTACACCGTCACCGGCGCGGGCGACATCGCCGCCGTGGTCGGCGGCCCCGCCTTCGCTGGCGGCCGGACGATCGAGAACTCCCTGGTCGGCACCTTCGCCGGGCTGATCGCCCTGACCGTGGTCGCCACCGGCAGCGCCACCGCCGAGTACCGGCGCGGCCTGATCGCCCTCACCCTCGCGGCCGCCCCCCGCCGGGGCTTGGTGCCGCTCGCCAAGGCCCTGCCGCTCGCCGCCCTCGCGCTGCTCACCGGCACCGCCGCCGCCGCGCTCGCCGTCCCGCTTGGCACCGCCTGGTCGAAGGCGCACGGCTTCCCGGTGGCCGCCGTCCCGGACGCCGTCCGGCTGCGGGTGGTGCTCGGCACCGGCCTGCTGCTCGCGCTCGCCGCCGTGCTCGCCCTCGCCCTCGGCCTGCTGCTGCGCCGCGCCGCGCAGGCGATCACCGCCGCCGTCACCGCCCTGGTGCTGCCCTACCTGCTCGCCACCTCCGGCGCGCTGCCCGCCGGGGCGTCCGAGTGGCTGCTGCGGGTCACCCCCGCCGCCGGGTTCGCGATCCAGCAGAGCCTGCCCCGGCTCCCGCAGGTGGCCACCCTGTACACCCCCGACGCCGGCTACTACCCGCTCCCCCCGTGGGCCGGGCTCGCCGTCCTGGCCGCCTGGGCCGCCGCCGCGCTGGCCGCCGCCGTCCTCGTGCTCCGCCGGAGGGACGTGTGAACCCGCCCTTCCGCCACGCGCTGCGCCCCGCCCTGCGCCCTGCGCTGCGCCCCGCCCTGCGTGCCGAGTGGACCAAGTTCCGCACCGACGGCACGCATGCCCGGCTGCTGCTCCTGCTCGTCCTGCTGACCGTCGCGGTCGGCGCCGGCACCGCCGCCACCACCACCTGCCACACCCCCGGCTGCGGCATCGACGCCCCGCGCACCGCGCTCACCGGCGTCCTGGTCGGCCAGGTCGCGGCGGCCGTCCTGGGCGTGCTGGCCGCCGGGAACGAGTACCGGACCGGCATGATCCGGACCACCCTGGCGGCCGTGCCGTGCCGCTCCGCCGTCCTGGCCGCCAGGGCCCTGGTGCTGTCCGCGGCCGTGCTCGCCGCCGGGACGCTCGCGGTGGCCGGCTCGCTGCTCGCCGTTCGGCTGCTGCTGCCCGGCAACGGCTTCACCGCCGCCCACGGCTACCCCGCCCCCGTTCCCGCCGACGGCGCCACCCTGCGGGCCGCCACCGGATCGGTGCTCTACCTGGCGCTGATCGCCCTGCTCGGCCTGGGCGCGGTGACCGCGGTCCGGGACGCCGCGGCCGCGATCGGCACCGTCCTCGGCCTGCTGTTCGCCTTCCCCGCCCTGATCAAGGTGGTCGCCGATCCGGACTGGCAGCGCCACCTGCGCCAACTCGCCCCGATGCCGGCCGGGTTGAACGTCCAGGCCACCCTGGGCGTCGACCGCCTCCCGATCGGTCCCTGGCCGGGGCTCGGCGTCCTGGCCCTGTGGGCCGCCGCCGCGCTCACCCTCGGCTGGGCGGTGCTGCGCACCCGGGACGCCTGACCTACCGCCAACCTGCCTGTGCCCCAGTGCCGTTGCCGCTCGTACCGCCCGCTCCCCATCCCGGCCGCCCCGACCGCCTCCATCGCTGCCCCGCCGCGCCCCGCCACCACGTCCGCCGATCCGGCGTCAGCTGCTGCGGCGTCAACTGTCCCGGGGTCAAGCGCCTTCGGGTCACGGATCCGTCCCGGCGGGCGCAGGGCGCGGCGGCGGGGCGCGGTGGGGCGTGTGGAAGCATCGGTGCAGGTCAGGGGCGTGGTGGGCGGCGGTGGGGGGCGGGGTTCGCGGGGGCGGTGTCACAGCACTGTGCCGGAGGTTGTGGGGCGCAACCGTCAGGGCGGCCGGGCGGTCCTGGGCTGTGTAGACCCGCTCGCACCGAGCGGCGCCCCACCCCCGAGGAGACCACCATGCGCGTCCGCAAGCTCGCCTTCGCCACCCTGACCGTGGCGGCCGCCCTCACGCTGACCGCCTGCCAGGACGACGGCACGGACAGCAGCGCGCAGGCCGCCCCGGTCGCCCCGGCCGCCTCCACCGCCGCCCCGGCGGCGCCCGCCACGCCCGCCGCCGCCCCGAGCGGCGGCCAGAGCAAGGGCGCCGCGCCGAAGGGCGGCACGACTCCCGCCGCCGCCCCGGCCGGGAAGGCCGCCAAGTGCCGGACCGCGGACCTGACCATCACGGCCACCGACCAGACCATCAGCGGCGATCCCGAGAACACCGTGGTGGTCGCGCTGAAGAACCACAGCGGCAAGGACTGCACGATCTCCGGGTACGCGGGCGTCGACCTGAAGGCCGCGGAGGGCACGCTGTCCGCGGAGCGCTCCGGCGAGCCGGTGGTCGCCGCCGTCCTCAAGGACGGCAAGTCGACGTACTTCGGCATCAGCTACCCGGCGAACAACACGGGCGGCACCGGCGTCCGGATCACCGGCCTGGTGGTGACCCCGCCGGACGAGACCCAGTCGGTCACCCTGCCCTGGCCGGGCGCCGGCTCGCTGCCCGTCACGGACGGCAGCGGCCTCCCGGTGAAGATCGGCCCGGTGGGGAGCGCCGGCCAGGGCGAGTGACGGTCGGAGGACCGGACGCGGACGGCCGCCACCGCCGACCGCCGCCAACCACCGCCGTCGGCCGCCGTCCGCCGCCCGGAGGGTGGCGTGCCGCTTGCCGGAGTCCGAACGACGGGTTCGCCTTGCCTCCGCGACAGGGATATTCTCGGGCCCAGGTTGCGGGCAAGGGGCCCGGAAGGTGTCTTGGGGGTTGGCATGGTTGCCGGTCGCGTGGTGCGGTTCGACGGTTCGCGGGGCTACGGGTTCATCGCCCCGGACCAAGGCGGGGAGGACGTCTTCCTGCACGTCAACGACCTGCTGATTCCCGAGTCCTACATCCGTACGGGCCTGGCCGTGGTCTTCGAGATCGAGGACGGCGACCGCGGCCCCAAGGCGTCCTCCGTCCAGCTCGCCCCCGGCGTCGACCCGAAGGCGCCGGCGGTCACCCACGCCGACCGTGCGGTGCGCCCGGTGGACGACGACGACCAGCTCGCCTCCGACGACTACCTCGACGACGTCACCGAGGCCCTGCTGGAGTCCGCCCCCACCCTGACGGGCACCCAGATCCTCCAGGTGCGCACCGCGATGCTCCAGCTCGCCAAGAGCCACGGCTGGATCGGCTGACCCGTCCGGGGCCCCGGCGCGCCGGGATCAGGGCGAGAAGTACCAGCAGTACAGGGCGAGTTGCCCGGTGCGGGCGGCGGCCAGGGCCGACACGCGTACCAGGAGGTCCGCCGAGTCGTCCGGGTGGATGCCGTCGCACGGCACGGCCGGGAAGCCGTGGCTCCGGCGGGGGCGCACCCGGTCGGCGGATCCGTCGTCCGGCGCGAGGAAGAACTCGCCCGTACTCGTCATCCGCCGATCCTCGCACCCCCGGCGGCCCCGCCGATCCTCGCACCCCCGGCGGCCCCGACGCTCCCGGCGGCCGGGGCCGAGCCCTCGAAGGTCGCGGCGAGCAGGGCCAGGGCGGCGGCGGACGGGGTGGCGGGGGCGGCGCTGTAGAGCAGCAGGCGGTGGGTGGTGCCGTCGGAGAGCGGGAGGCTCTCGAAGTCGAGCTCCAGCGGGCCGACCAGCGGGTGGTGCAGGGACTTGCTGCCGACGGCGCAGTCGCGGACCGGGTGGCGGGCCCACAGGGCGGCGAACTCGGGGCTCTGGATGGCGAGTTCGCCGACGAGCTGGGCCAGCCGCCGGTCCTCGGGGTGGCGGCCGACGGCGAGCCGGAGGGCGGCGACGGCGGTGCGGGCGTCCTCGTCCCAGCGGGTGTGCAGTTCGCGGGTGTGCGGGTCGAGGAAGAGCAGCCGGGTCAGGTTGGGGCGGTCGGCGGGCCGGTCCGGGGCGGTCGGGTCGAGGTGCCCGGCGAGCAGGGCGTGGCCGAGGGCGTTCCAGGCCAGGACGTCGTTGCCGCGGTCCAGGACGAAGGCGGGCACCTGCGGCATCGCGTCGATCAACTGCCTGGTGGCGGGCCGGACCCTGGCGGGCCGCTGGACGGTCGCGCGCCGGGCCCGGGAGGGGCGGGCCAGGTCGTAGAGGTGGGCGCGCTCGTCGGGGCTGAGGCGCAGGGCGCGGGCGAGCGCGTCCAGGACGCCGTCCGAGGCGTTGGCGCTGTGGCCCTGCTCGAGCCGGGTGTAGTAGGTGACGCTGACCCCGGCGAGCAGGGCGAGCTCCTCGCGGCGCAGTCCGGGCACCCGGCGGCGGCCCGGGTACGGGGTCAGCCCGGCGTCCTCGGGGCGCAGTCGGGCGCGCCGGTTGCGCAGGTACTCGCCGAGGGCGGTCGATGTCTCCATGGCCTCCAGTCTGCCCGCGCGGGGCGCTCTCCGGGCCGGCGCAGGGTATCCCTGCCGGTGCTACCTTCCGCAGGGGTCTGGGTGGGCCGGCCCGCCCGGTGGAGGCTCCTTCCCGTCAGCACCGAACGCGACGAGAGGAAGTCCCGCCATGGCGACGGACACCGCCCACCGGAAGCCCCAACCACTACTGAAAACAACGAAGTTGACGAAGCGTCAGCGCATCGTCCTGCTGGTCCTGCTGGTGGCCCAGTTCATGCTCGCGGTGGACTTCTCGATCCTGAACGTGGCCCTGCCGGCGATCGGCCGGGGCCTCGGCCTCCCGCTGGGCCAACTGCAGTGGATCGGGACGGCGTTCGCGCTGTCCGCGGCCGGCTTCACCCTGCTGTTCGGGCGGGTCGCCGACCTGTTCGGACGGCGGCGGCTGTTCCTGCTGGGGCTGGCCCTGCTCGGCGCGTCCTCGCTGGTCGGCGGGCTGGCCACCGGCCCGGCGGTGCTGATCGCGGCCCGGGTCGCGCAGGGCCTGGCCACCGCGATGGTCACCCCGGCCGGCCTGTCGCTGCTGACCACCTCCTTCCCGGAGGGGCCGCTGCGCGACCGGGCGCTGGGCCTCAACGGGGCACTGATGTCGGCCGGTTTCACCGCCGGCGCGGTGCTCGGCGGGGTGCTCACCGACCTGCTGTCCTGGCGCTGGGCGTTCTTCGTCAACGTGCCGGTGGCGTTCGCGGTGCTGCTGGCCGCCCCCGGCGTGATCCGGGAGAGCCGCCCGGACGTCCGGACGAAGCTGGACGTGCCCGGCGCGCTCTCCGTCACGCTCGGCCTGCTGTCCCTGGTGTTCGGCCTGACCAGGGCGGGCACGGCCGGCTGGGGCGACCCGCTCGCGCTGGCCGGGCTCGGCCTGGGCGCCGGGCTGCTGCTGGTGTTCGGGGCGGTCGAGCGTCGGGCCGCGGCGCCGCTGGTGCCGGTGTCCGTCCTGCGGCGGCGCAGCGTGGTGTGGGGCAACGCGGCGGGGCTGATCGCCTTCCTGACCGAGACCTCGCTGGTCTTCCTGCTGACCCTCTACCTGCAGGAGGTGCTCGACTTCTCCGCCCTCGCCGCCGGCCTGTCCTTCGGCGTGCTGGGCCTGGGCACCGTGCTGGGCGGCGCCACCGCCGCCCGCCTGATCGCCGCCGCCGGCACCCGGGCCGCCCTGGTGGCCGGCGGCCTGGTGCAGGCCGCCGCCACGGCCGCGCTGCTGCTGCTCGGGCCCGGCCACTCCTCGCTGTGGCTGCTGCTCGCGGCGACCTTCGTCGGCGGCGTCGGCAACATGTACGTCATCGTCGGCTTCATGGTCACCGCGACGTCCGGCCTGCCGGACCGCGAACAGGGCCTGGCAACCGGCCTGGCCACGATGACCCAGCAGATCGGCATCACCATGGGCACCCCGGTGATGAGCGCCGTCGTCGCGGCCCGGGCCGGCGCCCACCCGTCCGCCCCGGCGGTCCTGGACGGCGTCGCGCTCGCCGTCCTGGTCAACGCGGCCCTGGTGCTGGTGGGCGTCCTGACCACCGGCTTCCTCCGCCGCGACTCCTGACCGCGGCCCCTGACCGCGACCCCTGGCCGCCCTCGCCTCCCTCCTGAACACACCTTTCCCCCCGGTGAGTTCAGGAGGAGTGGCGGGCGTACTCCCAGGGGTCGTGCGCGCTGACCACGGTGACCTGCTCGCCGTGGTCGCGGCGCAGCGCGCGCAGCCGTTCCAGGGTGGCGCTCCGGGCCCCGGCGTCGGTCTGCGCGCCCTCCTGGACCGGGGCGAAGGCCGGGTGGGGCAGCGGCGGGGTCCGTTCGAGCTCGCCGTGGAACATGTACGCGTCCCCCGCGTGCAGCAGCCACCGGCCGTCCTCGTCGCGGACCGCGACCCCGCTGTGGCCCGCCGAGTGGCCGGGCAGCGGCACCAGCAGCAACTCGCTCGCCAGGCCCGGGATCCGGGCCACCCCGGGGAAGCCGAACCATCGTTCGTCCGGGTCGGCGACGGCGGGCGTCAGCAGCGGCCCGTGCGCCCGGTGCGCGGGCACGAAGCGGTCGAGGCTGTGCCGGTGGTGCGGGTGGGCCGGGTCGCTGACGGCCCGGTGCTCGGCGGGGTGCAGGTGGACCCGGGCGCGGGGGAAGTCCGGCAGTCCGCCGGTGTGGTCGCGGTGCAGGTGGGTGAGCACGACGTGCCGCACCTCCCGCGGGTCGTGGCCGAGCCGGGCGACCTGCCGCAGCGCGCTCTCCCCGTCGTCCCGGGAGGGCCGGGCGTAGGCGGTCCAGTCCGCGCCGAGCCGCCCCTCCGGGTCCCGCCGGTCGGCGGTGCCGAGACCGGTGTCCACCAGGACGAGCCCGTCCGCGTCCGTCTCGACGAGCAGGCAGTGGCACACGGCGGCCAGCGGGGCCGGCGCGGCCCCGTCCAACGGGGGAATCTCGCGGAGCGAGCCGCAGTTCAGATGGTGGATGCGCACGGGGAAGCCTCCCGGGGAGCGTACGGGCGGGCACGGCGGCCGGTCGGGCGCCGCGCGGAGCACGCCGAGGACGTTAGGGAGGGCCGCCGTGACTCACCAAACGGTTGGACACGTACCGCCGGAGCCACCCGCAGCGCCGGAGCCGTCCGGCCCGCTGGCGGACTGCCCGCCGCAGGCCCTCGTCCCGCCGCAGGCCCTCGTCCCGCCGCAGGCCCTCGTCCCGCCGGGCGCGGGCCCGCGCTGCCCGGTGGACGTGACGCTGGCCGTGCTGTCCGGCCGCTGGACGCCGCTGGTGCTCCGCGAGTTCCTGCGCCGCGGCCGGGCGGGCTACTCGGAGCTGTCCGCCGCGCTGCCCGCCCTCTCCGACAAGGTGCTGTCCGAGCGGCTGGCCCAGCTGACCGCCGCGGGCGTGATCGAGCGCCACCGCGTCCCCGGCTGGCCCCCGCGGGTCAGCTACGCGCTCACCGAGCGGGGCCGGGCGCTGGAACCGGTCGTGCGCGGCATGTGGGAGTGGGGCGCCGCGGGGGACGGGCGGGCCGGGCGGGACGGGCGGGACGGGGGCGTGGGCGCGGGCTGGCATGATCGGGGGATGGTTGAACGAGTCATCGCCGCCTGCGACGGAGCGGCCAAGGGCAACCCGGGGCCCGCCGGGTGGGCCTACGTGGTCGCGGACGGGAACGGCGCGCCGCAGCGCTGGGAGTCCGGTGCGCTGGGGCGCAACACCAACAACGTCGGCGAGCTGACGGCGCTGCAACGCCTGCTGGAGGCCACCGACCCGGCGACGCCGCTGGAGGTCCGCCTCGACAGCACCTACACCCGGGACGCGGTCACCAAGTGGCTGCACGGCTGGAAGCGCAACGGCTGGAAGACCGCGGCGGGCAAGCCCGTCGCCAACCAGGAGCTGATCCAGCGGATCGACGCGCTGCTCGCCGGCCGCGACGTCGAGTTCGTCTACGTGCCCGCCCACCAGGTGGACGGCGACCCGCTGAACGCCATCGCCGACAAGGCGGCCAGCGACGCGGCCCGCACCCAGCAGTCCGCCGCCGGCACCGCCGCCGACCTCCCGGTCCCCGACCCGGCCCCGGCCACCGCCCCGCGCACCCGCCGGCCCGCCGGCGCCAACGGCACCGCCGCCAAGCGCGCCTCGACCGGTTCGACGGCTTCGACGGGTTCGACCGGTTCCACCGGCGGCGGCCGCCGGACGCTGGCCGCGAAGTTCCCCGGCCGCTGCCCGTGCGGCCGCTCCTACGGCAAGGGCGAGACGATCACCAAGGTCGGCGCCGGCTGGGGCCACCCGGACTGCGCGACCGCCCACGCCTGACCTCGACGCACGTCCCCCCCGGGGCCCGGAACCCTCGACCTCCGGGCCCCGTCCGGTCCAGAGGTGCGGCCCTCCTCGGGGCCGGCTCGCCGCAGGGGCCGTCACCCGGCGGCGGGAAAGACCCCCGCAGCGCGGTGCCCCGGCAGAGGACGGCGGCACCGGCCAGGGATCAGGTCGACGCCGACGCCGACGCCGACGCCGACGCTGCCGACGACGACCGGGCGGACGGTGCTGAGGGTACGCAGGCGGTCGAACGTCCGGTGCCCCGTGGCGGTGCCGGACTTCCCGGGTCTCGTGGTCCTGCCGCTGCCGCTGCCGCTGCCGTGCCACCGACGCCACGGACCGCGGAACCGCCCCGGCCTGGGCCCGCCCGTGCGGCCGGGCGGGTCCGGGCCCGCTTTCCACGGGGTTTGTCCGGGCTGCCGCCGGTGTGTCAGATTGCCACGGAGCGCGTGCTCCCGTACCCGTACCGTCACCCGAGCGAAACTGAGCGAAAAGGACCCCATGACCACCGAGACGCTGGAGTTCCAGGCCGAGGCGCGGCAGTTGTTGCAGTTGATGGTCCACTCGATCTACTCGAACAAGGACGTCTTCCTGCGCGAGCTGATCTCCAACGCCTCGGACGCCCTGGACAAGCGCCGCCTGGCCGGCCTCACCGAGGAGCGGCTGCGCGCCGACGACCTGCACATCGCCCTCGCCCTCGACCCGGACGCCCGCACCCTGACCGTCCGCGACAACGGCATCGGCATGACCCGCGACGAGGTCGTCGCGCTGATCGGCACCATCGCCCGCTCCGGCACCGCCGAGACGCTGCGCCGCCTGCGCGAGAGCAAGGAACCCGCCGAGCTGATCGGCCAGTTCGGCGTCGGCTTCTACTCCACCTTCATGGTCGCCGACAGGGTGACCCTGCTGACCCGCAAGGCCGGCGAGCCCACCGGCACCCGCTGGGAGTCGGCCGGCGAGGGCACCTACACCGTCGAGGAGGTCGCGGACGCGCCCGAGGGCACCGCGGTCACCGTCCACCTGCGCCCGGAGGACGGCGAGGACGGGCTGCACGACTACACCGACCTGGCGACCGTGCGGCGGATCGTCAAGCGCTACTCCGACTTCATCGCCTTCCCGATCCGGGCCACCGCCGCGGCGGACGCCGAGGAGCAGACCCTCAACTCGATGAAGGCGTTGTGGGCCCGCCCGCGCGCCGAGGTCGCCGAGGAGGAGTACCGCGAGTTCTACCGGCACATCGCGCACGACTGGACCGACCCGCTGGAGACCATCAGCCTGCGGGCCGAGGGCACCTTCGAGTACGAGGCGCTGCTGTTCATCCCGGCCCGCCGCCCGCACGACCTGTTCCAGCGCGACGGCCGCCACGGCGTCCAGCTGTACGTGAAGCGGGTGTTCATCCTGGAGGACAGCCGCGAACTGCTCCCCGACCACCTGCGCTTCGTCAAGGGCGTGGTGGACGCCGCGGACCTGTCGCTGAACATCTCCCGCGAGATCCTCCAGCAGGACCGGCACATCCAGCTGATCCGCCGCCGCCTCGCCAAGAAGGTGATGGCCACCATCAAGGAGCTGATGGCCGGCGACGCCGACAAGTACCGCACCTTCTGGCGGGAGTTCGGCCCCGCCGTCAAGGAGGGCCTGCTCGACCCGGCCGAGGACCGCAAGGCCATCCTCGACATCGCCTCCTTCGCCAGCACCGCCGGCGAGGAGCCGACCTCGCTGGCCGACTACCTGGCCCGGATGAAGGACGGCCAGGACAAGATCTACTACATGACCGGCGAGAGCCGCGCCCAGGTGGAGAACTCCCCGCACCTGGAGGCGTTCCGGGCCCAGGGCTACGAGGTCCTGCTGCTCACCGACCCGGTGGACGAGATCTGGGTGGAGGGCGTCCCCGGGTACGAGGGCAAGGAGTTCAGCTCGGTCGCCCGCGGCGCCGTCGACCTGCCCGCCGAGGAGGTCTCCGAGGAGCGCACCGGCTCCTACGCGCCGCTGCTCGGCTGGCTGGGCGAGACGCTGACCGACGTCAAGGAGGTCCGGCTCACCAGCCGGCTCACCAACTCGCCGGCCTGCCTGGTCAGCGACGCCGACGGCCTGACCCCCACCCTGGAGAAGATGTACCGCGCGATGGGCCAGGACGTCCCGACCGCGCGGCGGATCCTCGAGCTCAACCCCGAGCACCCGCTGGTCGACGCCCTGCGCACCGCCCACCAGGAGCGCGCGGACGACCCGGCCCTGACCGAGACCGCCGAACTCCTCTACGGCACCGCCCTGCTGGCCGAGGGCGGCGACCTCGCCGACCCGGCCCGCTTCGCCAAGCTGCTCGCCGACCGCCTGGCCCGCACGGTCTGACACCCCCCGGCCGCGGCCCCGCCCCCGTGCGTTCC
>NZ_JBHUWH010000143.1:0-16502 GCF_042670125.1 Kitasatospora sp. NPDC057198
GCTGTGGCGGGGCGCCCCGGGGGGCGGCACGGCTCAGTGGCCGCCCTGCTCCTGCAGGCGCTTGATCGAAGCCTCGATCTCGGCCTCGGCCTCGGCCCGGCCGACCCAGTCCGCGCCCTGGACGGACTTGCCCGGCTCCAGGTCCTTGTAGACCTCGAAGAAGTGCTGGATCTCCAGGCGGTCGAACTCCGACACGTCCTGCAGGTCCTGCAGGTGCGACCAGCGGGGGTCGGTCGCCGGGACGCACAGCAGCTTGTCGTCGCCGCCGGCCTCGTCCGTCATGTGGAACATGCCGATGGCGCGGCACTTGATCAGGCAGCCGGGGAAGGTCGGCTCCTCCAGGATGACCAGTGCGTCCAGCGGGTCGCCGTCGTCCGCGAGGGTGCCCTCGACGTAGCCGTAGTCGGCCGGGTAGCGGGTCGAGGTGAAGAGCATGCGGTCCAGGCGGAGCCGGCCCGTCTCATGGTCGACCTCGTACTTGTTGCGCGAGCCCTTCGGGATCTCGATCAGGACGTCGAACTCCAACGGTTCCTCCAAGGGTTGGGACTGACAGAATCCAAGTGTCTCCTACGGCGGGGTGTGCTCAGGAAAGGGGCCGGTCGGTGAGATCAGGGACAGGGACGGGGCGCGGGCGCAGAGCGGCGCTGGCGGCCGCGCTGGGAGCGGTGCTGGCGGCCGGGACGACGCTCGCCGATCCGGCGGCCGCCCAGCCCTCGCCGGAGCCGACGCACAGCAGGCGCGCCGACGACGGCCGGCACCAGGACCAGACGCAGGGCGGGGACCGGGACGGGGACCGCGACCACCGCGGTGGCGGCGACAGCGTCGACGGGAAGGCCGACGGGAGGGCCGACGGCAAGCAGCGGCACCCGGACGGCCGGCGCCGGGCGGTGCCGGTCAGGGGCCCGGTGCTGGCCGCCGGGGACGCCGCCGACAGCAAGGCGCCGACCGGCAGCGGGCTGCGCACCGCGCTCGGCGGCACCGTGCAGGACAAGGCGCTGGGCACCCTGAACTTCGCGGTCGCCGACGCCGCCACCGGCGAGTTCCTGTTCGGCTCCCAGGAGAACGCCCCGGCCACGCCCGCCTCCACCACCAAGCTCGCCACCGCCGTCGCCGCGCTCGCCCTGCTGCCCGCCGAACACCGGATCGCCACCACCGTCGTCCGGGGTGCCCCCGGCGAGATCACCCTGGTCGGCGGCGGCGACCCCACCCTGACCGCCCTGCCCGCCGACCAGATCCGGATCGGCGGCGCCCCCGTCGACCAGGACAGCGCCCCCGCCTCGATGGCCGAGCTGGCCCACCGCACCGCCGCCGCGCTGAAGGCATCCGGCAGTACCGAGGTGAAGCTCGGCTACGACACCTCGCTGTACACCGGGCCGCTGCTGCACCACGACCACGACGCGATGAACATCGCCGCGGTCACCCCGCTGATGGTCGACGAGGGCCGGATCGACCCGCGCTCGCCCGACGAGGCCCCGGCCCGGGTGTTCGACCCCGCCGGACAGGCCGCCGAGTCCTTCGCGGGCTTCCTCAAGGCCGAGGGGATCACCGTCCAGGGCAAGCCCGCCCCGGCCGCCGCGGCCCCCGGCGGCACCGAACTGGCCCGGGTCGAGTCGCCGACGATCGGACGGCTGGTGGAGCGGATGCTGACCACCTCCGACAACACGCTGGCCGAGGCGGTCGCCCGGCAGGCCGCGATCGCCGCGAAGCAGCCCGCCAGCTTCGAGGGCGCGGCGAAGGCCGTGACCACCGAACTGGCCGCGCTCGGCGTGCCGCTGGACGGCGTGCTGCTCACCGACGGCAGCGGCCTGGCCAAGGCCAACCTGATCCCGCCGGTCACCCTGGTGAAGCTCCTCGCCGCGGCCGCCGCCCCGGACCACCCCGAACTGCGCCCGGTGCTCACCGGCCTCCCGGTCGCCGGCTTCTCCGGCACCCTGGTGAACCGTTTCAGCGCCAAGTCCGGCGCGGGCGAGGCCGCGGGCATCGTCCGCGCCAAGACCGGCACCCTCCAGGGCGTCAACACCCTGGCCGGCACCGTGGTGGACGCCGACGGCCGGGTCCTGGCCTTCGCCCTGATGACCCGCACCGACGCCGACCCGACTGCCGCCCGCGCCGCCGTCGACCGCATCGTCGCCAAGATCGCCGCCTGCGGCTGCTGACTCCCGGCGGGCGGCAGGGGAGCGGGGGACTGCCCTGCGGGTGGCCGGGGGAGTGCTCCGTGGCTGCCTGAAGGCCCTGCGGGCAGTGCGGGGGCACAGGGCCGGACCCTGCGGCTGCTGGGCGGGTGGCGCGCGGAGCGGGGGAGCGCCCGGCGGTCCGTGCGGGTGGCGCTTTCCGTCCGTCCGGCTTCTCCCGGTCGTCCCGGCGTCCCGGGTGCGGGCCGTGCGCTCCGTTCGTCCGGCCGCCTCCGCCGTGCGCGGGCTCCCTCCCCCGGGAGGGGACGAGCACGTACGGTGAGGGCATGACGAGCGCGAGCGGCGGTGCGGAGATGGTCGACTGGGATCTCGCGGTGGCGACCGCGACGCGGCTCGCCCGGCCGGGGCCGCGGGTCGGCCGGGAGGAGGCCCGGACCGCGGTCGCCGAGTTGCGGCGGCACGCGGCGGAGGCCGAGCGGCACGTGCGGGAGTACACCGGCATGGGGTCGACCGCGGTGGCGGAGACGCCGGTGCTGGTGGTGGACCGGCCGGGCTGGGTGCGGGCGAACGTGGCGGGTTTCCGGACGGTGGTGCGCCCGTTGACGGAGAAGCTGGCGGCCCGCCGGCAGGGCGGCGGCCGGGGCGCGGCGGCGGCCGGTTCGGCGGGGGCGAAGGCGACCGGGGTGGAGGTCGGCGTGGTGCTGGCCTTCCTGTCGGCGAAGGTGCTGGGCCAGTACGAGACCTTCGCCCCGTCGGAGCTGCCGAGCGCCCCGGACAGCCCGGAGGGCCTGTTCGACCAGCCCCGGCGCGGGCTGGCGGTGCCGCCCGGACGGCTGCTGCTGGTGGCGCCGAACATCGTGCAGGTGGAGCGCGAACTCGACGTCGACCCGCACGACTTCCGGCTCTGGGTGTGCCTGCACGAGGAGACCCACCGGACGCAGTTCACCGCGGTGCCGTGGCTGCGCGACCACATCCAGTCCGAGGTGCAGGACTTCCTGGCGCAGACCGACGTCGACCCGGCGGCCTTCCTGGAGCGGCTGCGCGAGGCGCTGGGCGGCCTGCCGCTGCCGGGCCGCTCCGGCGCCCGCCGGGAGGCCGCCCCCAGCGTCACCGACCTGGTGCAGACGCCCGCGCAGCGGGAGATCCTGGCCCGGCTGACGGCGGTGATGTCGCTGCTGGAGGGCCACGCGGACGTGGTGATGGACGGGGTGGGGCCGGCGGTGGTGCCCTCGGTGGCGGAGATCCGGGAGAAGTTCCAGCGCCGCCGCGACCGGGGCAGCGGCCGGCTCGACCTGGCGCTGCGCCGGCTGCTGGGGATGGACGCCAAGCTGCGGCAGTACCAGGACGGGGCGGTGTTCGTCCGGGGCGTGGTGGAGCGGGTCGGGATGGAGGGCTTCAACCGGGTGTGGACCTCGCCGAACACGCTGCCCACCAAGGAGGAGGTCCACGATCCGGCGTCGTGGGTGTCCCGGGTGATCGGTTGAGCGCGGTTCCCGGACCGGTCGGTGTCCGGCGGCGGCCGGTCGCGACCGGTCCGTCAACCTGGCGAGTCGTACACCTGGCGGCAGACGTAACGTTTCTCCATTCACCCGTACGTGGGACGGTGGATCCGCCGTTGGCGCGGGTGGCGTGGGCGGTGGCCGGATTCTGCGACCATCTGTGAGCGCCTGGTGACCGAGAGCTGACAGGCGGCCGACGTACCTCCCTCCGCCAAGGAGTGCCAACCATGGGCCCACACCCCGCTGTCGCGGCGATACGCCTCGCCGTCCGCCGTACCCTCGCCGAGCTCGCCGCCGAGGCGGGCGTCACCCCCGGCGGGCAGGTCCGCCCGCGCACGCCCGCGCCCGTGCCGGTGCTGGCCGGCACCGCGACGGTGCCCGGCACGCTGATCGGCAACGCCCGCCGGCACCCCTCCGGCCTGCCCCGCACGCCCGCCGCGCCCGGCTCCCCGCTGGTGCTGGTGGCGGTCTCCGGCGGCGCCGACTCGATGGCGCTGGCCACCGCCACCGCCTTCGAGGCCCCCAAGCTCGGCCTGCGGGTCGGCGCGGTGACCGTCGACCACGGCCTGCAGGCCGGTTCGGGCGAGCGCGCCGAGCAGGTCGCCGTCCGGCTGCGCGAACTCGGCCTGGACCCGGTGGAGGCGGTCGCCGTCCGGGTGGGCCGCGGGGGCGGTCCGGAGAACGCCGCCCGGGACGCCCGCTACGCCGCCCTGGACCTGGCCGCCGAGCGGCACGGCGCACTGGCCGTGCTGCTCGGGCACACCCGCGACGACCAGGCGGAGACGGTGCTGCTGGGCCTGGCCCGCGGCTCCGGGGCCCGTTCGCTGGCCGGGATGCCCGCCCAGAAGGGCCGCTACCGCCGTCCGCTGCTGGAGCTCGACCGGGCCGCCACCCGGCAGGCGTGCAGCGCGCAGTCCATCCCGGTCTGGGACGACCCGCACAACACCGACCCGGCCTACACCCGCTCCCGGGTCCGGCACGAGGTGCTGCCGGTGCTGGAGAAGCACCTGGGCGGCGGCGTGGTCGAGGCGCTGGCCCGCACCGCCCGGCTGTTCCGCGACGACGCCGACGCCCTGGACCAGTGGGCGACCCTGGCCGAGCGCGACCTGCGCACCCCGGACGGGGCCCTGGACGTCGGCAAGCTCGCCGAACTGCCCCCCGCGGTGCGCCGCCGGGTGCTGCGCCGGGCGGCGCTGCGCGCGGGCTGCCCGGCCGGTGACCTGTTCGCCCGGCACCTGGAGACCGTGGACCTGCTGGTCACCGGCTGGCGCGGCCAGGGCCCGCTGCACCTACCCGGGGGCGTCGAAGCCGTACGCCGGTGTGGCACGCTGGTGTTTCGGCGACAGGGCGACTGAGCACGAACCGGTCGTACCGGCGCCGCCGAACCCAGACCCCGAACGTTTGAGGACGTATCCCCGGTGGACCAGAACGACATGGGCGCAGACCTCGCGAAGGTGCTCATCAGCAAGGACGAGATCGACGCCAAGCTGGTGGAGCTGGCCGCGCGGATCGACCAGGACTACGCGGGGAAGGACCTCCTGCTGGTCGGCGTCCTCAAGGGCGCCGTGATGGTGATGGCGGACCTGGCCCGGGCCCTGCACAGCCAGGTGACCATGGACTGGATGGCGGTCTCCTCGTACGGGATGGGCACCAAGTCCTCCGGCGTGGTCCGGATCCTCAAGGACCTGGACACCGACATCGCCGGCAAGGACGTGCTGATCGTCGAGGACATCATCGACTCCGGTCTGACGCTGTCCTGGCTGCTGGGCAACCTGGGCTCGCGCGGCCCGGCCTCGCTGAAGGTGTGCACCCTGCTGCGCAAGCCGGACGCCGCCAAGGTGGAGATCGACGTCGAGTACGTCGGTTTCGACATCCCCAACGAGTTCGTGGTCGGCTACGGCCTGGACTACGCGGAGAAGCTGCGCAACCTGCCGTTCATCGGCACGCTCGCGCCGCACGTGTACGGCGGCTGAACCGTTCGGGCGAGGGGTGGGAACAGGGCACTGTTCCCACCCGTTGTGCGGGGGTAGGAAAATAGGCCGCACCGTGGTGCGATCCCGCCGGGACCGGGGGTCGCTGCGGTACGGTCCCATCAAACGCTCGTCTTACGAGCACATATCGGATGCGCCGCGGCCCCACAGCCGAGCAGCGCCCGTTGAACTGGCAGGAGGGACGGGGCGGTGACGCCCCGCATGGATGGACGTCAAGCGATACTTCCGTGCGCCGATCATGTGGGTCGTGCTGGCCGCCCTCGCCGTGTTCGCGTTGATGGAGCTCGTCTCGGATTCGAGCGGCTACAAGACTGCGGACACCGGGCAGATCGTCAGCGCCATCGACAACAACCAGGTGAAGTCGGCGCAGCTCACCACCGGTGACTCGAACCTCATCAAGATCCAGCTCCAGGACGGCCAGAAGCTGAAGGCGGGGTCGAACGGCAAGTCGCCGTCCGGCACCCGCTTCCAGGCTTCCTACACCGGCGACCAGCAGGCCGCCGACCTGGCCGGGAAGCTCCAGGCCAAGTACGCCGACGGCCAGATCGTCGACGGCTACACGGTCAGCCCCGAGAAGCAGTCGACCTTCGTCAGCCTGCTCTTCTCGATGCTGCCGATCGTGATCATCGTCCTGGTCTTCCTGTTCCTGATGAACCAGATGCAGGGCGGTGGCTCCCGGGTCATGCAGTTCGGCAAGTCCAAGGCCAAGCTGCTCACCAAGGACACCCCCAAGACGACCTTCGCGGACGTCGCGGGCGCCGACGAGGCGGTCGAGGAGCTCCACGAGATCAAGGAGTTCCTGCAGGAGCCGGCCAAGTTCCAGGCGGTCGGCGCCAAGATCCCCAAGGGCGTGCTGCTGTACGGCCCGCCCGGCACCGGCAAGACCCTGCTGGCCCGCGCGGTCGCGGGCGAGGCCGGCGTGCCGTTCTACTCGATCTCCGGCTCCGACTTCGTCGAGATGTTCGTGGGTGTCGGCGCCAGCCGCGTCCGCGACCTGTTCGAGCAGGCCAAGGCGAACGCCCCGGCGATCATCTTCGTCGACGAGATCGACGCCGTCGGCCGGCACCGCGGCGCGGGCCTCGGCGGCGGCCACGACGAGCGCGAGCAGACCCTCAACCAGCTGCTGGTCGAGATGGACGGCTTCGACGTCAAGGGCGGCGTCATCCTGATCGCCGCCACCAACCGCCCCGACATCCTGGACCCGGCGCTGCTGCGCCCCGGCCGCTTCGACCGGCAGATCGCCGTCGACCGCCCGGACCTCCAGGGCCGGCTGGACATCCTCAAGGTGCACCAGAAGGGCAAGCCGATCGCGCCGGACGTCGACCTGTCGGCCGTCGCCAAGCGCACCCCCGGCTTCACCGGCGCCGACCTGTCGAACGTGCTGAACGAGGCGGCGCTGCTCACCGCGCGCTCCGAGAAGAAGCTGATCGACAACCAGACGCTGGACGAGGCGATCGACCGCGTCGTGGCCGGTCCGCAGAAGCGTTCGCGGATCATGTCCGACAAGGAGAAGAAGATCACCGCGTACCACGAGGGCGGCCACGCCCTGGTCGCGGCGGCCTGCAACTACTCCGACCCGGTGCACAAGATCACCATCCTGTCCCGGGGCCGCGCCCTGGGCTACACGATGGTGCTGCCGGACGAGGACAAGTACTCGACCACCCGCAACGAGATGCTCGACCAGCTCTCGTACATGCTGGGCGGCCGGGCGGCGGAGGAGCTGGTCTTCCACGACCCGACCACCGGCGCCTCGAACGACATCGAGAAGGCCACCGCCACCGCGCGGGCCATGGTCACCCAGTACGGCATGAGCGAGCGGCTGGGCGCGATCAAGTTCGGCTCCTCCGACTCCGAGCCGTTCCTCGGCCGCGAGATGGGCCACCAGCGCGACTACTCGGAAGAGGTCGCCGGGCTGGTGGACGAGGAGGTCAAGAAGCTGATCGAGACCGCGCACAACGACGCCTGGGAGATCCTGGTCGAGAACCGGGACGTGCTCGACAACCTGGTGCTCGAACTGCTCGAGAAGGAGACGCTGAACAAGGAGCAGATCGCCGAGATCTTCGCCCCGGTGATCAAGCGTCCCCCGCGTCCGGCGTGGACCGGGTCGGCCCGCCGCACCCCGTCCACCCGCCCGCCGGTGCAGTCGCCGAAGGAGCTGGCGCTGACCAACGGCGCCGCGCCCGCCGCGGTGGACCCGGTGGACGTCGTGAAGCTGCCGCCGGTCGACGGCGGCCAGGTCGAGAGCTGAGCGAGCCGCACAACTGTTCGGAATGGATGCCGCGTTTCCCGGGTTTGTACCCTGGAGGCGCGGCATCCGTGCTGCGCCCACCCTCCTTTACCGAGATTTTCCCGACTGACGAGCAGCGAGGCACGCATGATCGATCCGGTGACGCTCGACGGGGAGACCCCCGTCCGCGAGTTCGACCAGAAGCGGGCCGAGAACGCCGTCCGTGAACTGCTGATCGCGGTCGGGGAGGACCCGGACCGCGAGGGTCTGCTGGAGACCCCGGCCCGGGTCGCCCGCGCCTACCGGGAGATATTCGCCGGCCTGTGGCAGCAGCCGGAGGACGTGCTGACCACCACCTTCGACCTCGGCCACGACGAGATGGTGCTGGTCAAGGACATCGAGGTGTTCTCCACCTGCGAGCACCACCTGGTGCCGTTCCGCGGCGTCGCGCACGTCGGGTACATCCCGTCCACCAGCGGCAAGATCACCGGCCTGTCCAAGCTGGCCCGGCTGGTCGACGTGTACGCCCGCCGCCCGCAGGTGCAGGAGCGCCTCACCAGCCAGGTCGCGGACGCGCTGATGCGGATCCTGGAGCCGCGCGGCGCCATCGTGGTGATCGAGTGCGAGCACATGTGCATGTCGATGCGCGGCATCCGCAAGCCCGGCGCCAAGACCATCACCTCCGCCGTCCGCGGCCAGCTGCGCGACCCGGCCACCCGCAACGAGGCGATGAGCCTGATCATCGCCCGCTGAGCCGGCGTCACGAGGGGGCACCACCCGGGCGGGTGGCGCCCCCTCGGCGCGCTCGGGACCTCGGCGCGCTCAGGACCTCGGCTCGCGGTCCGGCGGCGGGTCGAGGTGGTCGCTGAGCCACTCCAGGGTGGCGGGCAGCTCGCGGCGCCAGGTCTCGAAGGAGTGGCCGCCGTCGGGCAGGAAGAGCGAGTCGACCACCAGCTCCGGGTGGGCGGCCGACACCTGCTGGGCGTCGGCCAGGAACCGCTGGGTGGCCGGGAAGTCGTCCTCGGCCCGGGTGGAGACCAGCAGCAGGTCGGCCCGCGGCGCGGGCAGGTTCTTCAGCCGCCACTCCAGGTCGGACTGCTGGGCGGCCTCCTTGTCGCCGCGGAACAGGTCGCCGTCCGTCCAGCGGTCGTTCGGCACCGTGTAGTCGGCGTGCATCCCGGCCGCGTTCCGGTACGTGCCGGGGTGCCGCATCGCCAGCCGCAGCGCGCAGGACCCGCCGGTGGAGTACCCGAACACGCCCCAGGAGCCCGCCGACCGGCTGACCCGGTACGCGGAGCGCAGCGCCGCCGGGACGTCCTCGGCGAACCAGGTCTCCGCCCGCGGCCCGCCCGGGACGTCCACGCACTCGGTGTTGCGCGGCGGGGCGACGGTCGGGCGGGCCATCACGATCACGGTCGGCGCCATCCGCCCGTCGCGCTGCAGCTCGGCGGCGGTCCGCGGCAGCCGCAGCCCCTCGACCAGGTGCAGCGAGGGCCCGGGGTAGCCGGCCAGCGCGAGCAGCACCGGGAAGCGCTCGCGGACGTAGCGCGGGTTGAAGTACTCGGGCGGCAGGTAGACGAAGACCTGGTCGGACAGGCCGGAGGCGGTGCCGGTGATCCGCACCGAGTCGACCCGGCCCACTTCCTCCGGGGTGCCCTCCGGCAGCACGTCCCCGACCGTCCCCAACCCGCCCTCGTCGGTCGGCACCACCAGCCGCCCGGCCTCCGGCGCGGCGCCCGGGGCCTTCGCGGCGACCAGCGCGAGCGGCGCGCCGCCGGGGCGCAGCAGGTCGTTCCACGAGCTGTAGAAGCCGTACGCGTTGTTCACCGACAGCAGCAGGACGGCCAGCACCGACGCCTGGGTGACCGTTAGCAGCCCGAGCCGCCCCAGCACCGGCAGCAACCGCTGCCGGGACAGTCGCGGCCACAGCCACAGGGTGGCGAGCAGGGCGGCGGCCGCCACCGAGCTCAGCACGTACACCAGTGTCCGGCTGGTCAGCTCCATGGCTCCCGGTCCCTCCTCGACTTCCGCCCCGCCATCGTCATCTGACGGCCCGTCGGCAGCGACTGGGGGTACGCTGACCGGGCGTCGGAAATCCGTGCGAACGGTGTGCACCGTGCGGGGGAACCGTCGCAGTGGAACGCGGCGTCCACCGGGGGGAGACGCGCCGAACCGCCCGACGGGCGGCCACGGGTGCGGGGAGCGGCCGCGGCGCCGCGTCCCCCGGAGTGACGAGCGCAACCGTTCGAACCGGGCTCGGTGCGGGCGGCCCACACCGCCTCGTGGACCGCACTTGACGTGCGGATTGCCAGAAGAAGGAACTGTCATGAAGGTCCATCACCCCCCTGTCCCCGGAGCGCGCGCACAGCGTCCCGGTGCCTCTAGGCTGAGTTCCCATGAGCGCTCCCGTGTCCGCTGAGACCACCCCCGACGCACCCCGGCCGCGGGGCCTGCAGGCGCTCCGCAGCCAGGCCGCCGCGGTGCCGCGGCCCTGGCTCCCGGGAGCGGTCGGGTACGCCTGCCTGGCCATCGGGCTGATCGACATCGCCTGCGCGGTCTCGCCCCGGCTGCGGCTCACCCGGGTGCACACCGTGGTCGGCCAACTGCCCGGCGGAACCACTTCGCTGGCCGCCGCCGGCACCCTGATGGTCGGCATGCTGCTGGTGCTGCTCGCGCACGCGCTGCGCCGCCGCAAGGCGCGCGCCTGGCGGGCGGTGTGCGTGCTGCTGCCGGTCGGCGCGGCGCTGCACCTGATGCGCTGGCACCAGTTCGGGCAGGCCGCGATCTCGCTGGCGCTGCTCGCCGTCATGCTGGTGCACCGGCGCGAGTTCTACGCCAAGGCCGACCCGCGCACCCGCTGGCGCGCGGTGGCCGCGTTCGTGCTGCTCGGCGCGGTCTCGGTGCTGCTCGGCCTGGTCGTCGTCTCGGTCCGCTGGAAGTCGGAGATCGGCGACCCGTCGCTGTTCCAGCGGCTGGAGCAGGTCGGCTACGGCCTGTTCGGCTTCGAGGGGCCGATCCACTACACCTCCGACCGGGTCGGCGACCTGGTCGGCTACTCGCTCGGCGGCCTCGGCCTGGTCACCGCCCTCGCCACCGCGTACCTGGCGCTGCGCCCGGAGAAGCCCGAGCCCGAGCTCACCCCCGAGGACGAGCTGAAGGTCCGCGAACTGCTCGCCCGGCACGGCCGGCGCGACTCGCTCGGCTACTTCGCGCTGCGCCGCGACAAGAGCGTGCTGTTCTCGCCCACCGGCAAGGCCGCGATCTCCTACCGGGTGGTCTCCGGCGTGATGCTCGCCTCCGGCGACCCGGTCGGCGACGTCGAGGCGTGGCCCGGCGCGATCAAGGTCTTCATGGCGACCGCCCGCGAGCACGCCTGGGCGCCCGCCGTCATGGGCTGCTCCGAGGTCGGCGGCGAGGTCTGGACCCGGGAGGCCGAGCTGGACGCGCTCGAACTCGGCGACGAGGCCATCGTCGACACCTCGACCTTCTCGCTCTCCGGCCGCGCGATGCGCAACGTCCGCCAGATGGTCAAGCGGATCGAGCGCAACGGCTACTCCTGCAAGGTCCGCCGGGTCGGCGACCTCACGCTGGAGGAGAAGCGCCGGATCGGCGACGCGGCCGCCCGCTGGCGCGGCACCGACACCGAGCGCGGCTTCTCGATGGCGCTCGGCCGCTTCGGCGACGCCGGCGACGACGAGTGCATCGTGGTCACCGCGCACAAGGCCCCCGCCGAGGGGGAGACCGGCGACGACCTCAAGGCCGTGCTGCACTTCGTCCCCTGGGGCGAGGACGGCATCTCGCTGGAACTCATGCGCCGCGACCGGGAGGCCGACCCCGGCCTCAACGAACTGCTGATCGTCGCCGCCCTCCAGGAGGTCGGGGCGATGGGCGTGCGCCGGGTCTCGCTGAACTTCGCGATGTTCCGCTCGGCGCTCGCCCGCGGCGAGCGGATCGGCGCGGGGCCGGTGCTGCGGGCCTGGCGCGGGCTGCTGGTGTTCCTGTCGCGCTGGTTCCAGATCGAGTCGCTGTACAAGTTCAACGCGAAGTTCCAGCCCACCTGGGAACCGCGCTTCCTGGTCTACCAGCACACCCGCGACCTGCCGCGGATCGGCTTCGCCGCGATGCAGGCGGAGGCGTTCATCACCCTGGGCATGCCGCGGTTCGGCCGCAAGCGGCAGCGGCAGGGGCTGATGCAGGAGCCGGCGGCGCGGCTCGACAAGGCGGCGTAGCCGGAGGGCGGGGGGACCTGCTGCGCGTGCCCGGTCGGCCGCGCGGTTCCCCGCGCCCCCGGTTTCGTGCCCCCTCCGGGTGGTGAGCCGATAATGGGACGCATGAGCGAGAACGTCCCCGGTCTGCCCGTCCTCGAGCGCTGTGCGGTGATGGGGGTGGTCAACGTCACGCCGGACTCGTTCTCGGACGGGGGGCTGTGGCTGGACCCGGCGAAGGCGGTGGCGCACGGGCTGGAGCTGGTGGCGCGCGGGGCGGACCTGGTGGACGTGGGCGGGGAGTCGACCCGGCCCGGGGCGGTGCGGGTGACCGAGGCGGAGGAGCTGCGCCGGGTGGTGCCGGTGGTCACCGAGCTGGCCCGGACCGGGGCGGTGGTCTCGGTGGACACCATGCGGGCGAGCGTCGCCGCGGCGGCCGTCGCGGCGGGCGCCCGGGTGGTCAACGACGTCTCCGGCGGGCTCGCGGACCCGGAGATGGCCCGGGTGGTCGCGGAGACCGGCGCGCCGTTCGTGGTGATGCACTGGCGCGGCCAGTCCGCGGACATGGACGCCCTCGCGGTGTACGACGACGTGGTCGCCGACGTGGTGCGGGAGCTGACCGTCCGGGTGGAGGAGCTGCTGGCCGCGGGGGTGAAGGAGGAGCAGCTGATCCTCGACCCCGGGCTGGGGTTCGCGAAGACCGGTGCGCACAACTGGGCGCTGCTGGGCCGGCTGGACGCGCTGACGGCGCTGGGACGCCCGGTGCTGGTGGCGGCTTCGCGCAAGCGCTTCCTGGGTACGCTGCTGGCCAACCCGGAAACCGGGGAGCTGCGCCCGGCGCGGCAGCGGGACGACGCCACGGCGGCGGTCTCGGTGCTGTCGGCGAAGGCGGGTGCCTGGGCGGTACGGGTGCATGACGTGTCCGGCACGGCTGACGCCGTACGAGTCGTCGCGGCCTGGGAGCAGGCGGCGCAGAGGGGGTAGACGTGGCGGAAGCGATGAGCGGCGGGAACGACCGGGCGGCGGCGCTGGAGCCGGACGAGGAAGCCGTCCTGGCGGTCAACCAGGCGCTGTACGAGGCACTGGAGAACGGCGACCTGGAGGCCGTCGAGTCGATCTGGCTGGGGCCGGGCGAGGCGGACGACAAGGGCGGGGTGTTCTGCGTGCACCCGGGCTGGCCGGCGCTGACGGGCCGGGCCCAGGTGACCCGCTCGTACATGCTGATCATGGCGAACACCGAGTACATCCAGTTCTTCCTGACCGACGTCGAGGTCGACGTGCAGGGCGACGTGGCCCTGGTGACCTGCACCGAGAACATCCTGTCCGGCGGCGAGCCGGAGGAGGAGGGCGAACTGGGGCCGCTGGTGGGCGGCAAGGTGGTCTCGACGAACCTGTTCCGGCGGACGGCGGGCGGGTGGAAGCTGTGGTCGCACCACGGGTCGCCGGTGCTCACCAGCGGGGACGACGGGGACGACGAGGACGAGGACGAGTAGCGCCGCCGGGGCGGTGGCGTCAAGGGCCGCGGCGTCCGGTCCGATCGGGTGGGCGGCCGGGGAGGCGGTCATGGGCCGTCGGTGCTCGAAGGTAGATTCGAGGGGCGGCGGGCGACGGTGCCCGCCGGTCCCCGCCCCCGGCGGGGCCGTCAGCTGGGAGCAGTGATTCTTTTGCTGGACCGCGTCACCCTGCGTGGGCTCCGCGCCCGCGGCCACCACGGCGTCTTCGAGCGCGAGCGGATCGAGGGGCAGACCTTCGTGGTCGACCTGGTGCTGTTCCTCGACACCCGGCCGGCCGCCGCGGGCGACGACCTGACCCGCACCGCGCACTACGGCGTGATCGCGGAGGAGGTCACCGCGGTGATCGCGGGCGACCCGGTCGACCTGATCGAGACGCTGGCCCAGCGGATCGCCGACCAGTGCCTGCGACACGAGGTGGTCGAGGAGGTCGAGGTCACCGTGCACAAGCCGGACGCCCCGATCACCGTCCCGTTCGACGACGTCACCATCACGATCCGCCGGGGCCGCGCCTGACCGCCCCCGGTGGAGCCCGAGCAGAGGGAACTCCATTGGCCACGACCGACCCGACCGCCACGCCGACCACGTTCGACCTGCAGGGCAGGGTGGACCGCGTGGAGTCCACCCTGCACAGCCCCCGCACCGCCGCCGTCGCCCTCGGCAGCAACCTGGGCAACCGCCTGGAGACCCTCCAGGGCGCCGTGGACGCGCTGGAGGACACCCCGGGGGTGCGGGTGACCGCGCTGTCCGCGGTGTACGAGACCGACGCCGTCGGCGGCCCGGAGAACCAGCCGAGCTACTTCAACGCCGTCGCGGTGCTGCGCACCTCGCTGCCCCCGCAGGACCTGCTGGAGCGGGCCAACGCGGTGGAGGACGCGTTCGGCCGGGTCCGCGAGGTCCGCTGGGGGCCGCGCACCCTGGACGTCGACGTGCTCGCCTACGAGGGCGTCACCAGCGACGACCCGCACCTGACGCTGCCCCACCCGCGCGCCCACGAGCGGGCGTTCGTGCTGGCCCCCTGGCAGGACGCCGACCCGGCGGCCGAGGTGCCGGGCCGCGGGCCGGTCGCCGAGCTGCTGGCGGGCCTCGGCGGCGCCGAGGCGCAGGGCGTGCGGCTCCGCGCCGACCTGCAGCTGAGGCTGCCCGAGTAGGCCCGGCCGGGCCCGGGAACTTCCGGGCGCACGCGGGCGTAGCTCCCTGGGGGCGCGGCCGGGCCGGTACGGTGGCCTGGTCGCGACGCCCCGCCGTCGAACCACTGGAAGGAAGCCCGCCCGCGTGAAGCCGCTCCGTCTCCGCCTGCTGCTCGGCATCACCGCGATCACGGGGCTGCTGTCCTGGGGCGGCGCCCGGCTGTGGGACTCGCTGGGCACGCTGCCCGGCGTGCCCGCCTACGCGCCGTACGTGCTGGCGGCGATCGCCGTGGTGCTGCTGGCCGCGGCGATCTCGCTGCGCTCCCGGCTGAAGGCGGTGCGCGAGCGGCAGCCCGGCGCCAAGGGCGTCGACCCGCTGCACGCGGCCCGGGCGCTGGTGCTGGGGCAGGCCAGCGCGCTGGTCTCCGCGGTGGTGACCGGGATCTACGCGGGCGCCGGGGTGTTCCTGCTCGGCTCGCTGGAGGTCGCGGCCCGCCGCGACCAGGCCCGGACCGCGCTGTTCGCGGTGATCGCCGGCGCGGCGGTGATCGCGGTGGCGCTGTGGCTCCAGCACATCTGCAGGCTCCCCGAGGACCACGACGACCCCGAGCACCCGCGCGGGACGGCCGCCTCCTCGCGCTGACGCCCCGTCACCGGGCGGCTGCCTCCGGTGGCCGACACGGACTGTCAAGGCCCGAAAGGGGGGCGAGGCTGACAGCGCCGCGATTCGCACGCTAGTTTCTAGCCATGTCTCGCGGACGCCACCGTCATTCCTCCCTCCTCGGCCGGCTGCTGACCCCGGCCGCCTCCGGCGTGCTCGTGGTCGCGGCGGTGGCCGCCCTGGTGGCCAGTCCGGACCAGGTCGTGGCCCGCTCGGTCGGGGTCGCCGCCGTGGTCGCCGTGGTCGGCCTGGCCCTGGTGCTGCGCCAGCGCGACCGGGCCGCCCGGACGGCCGCCGAGCTCGCGGTGGTGCGCCGGCTGCGCGCCGAGGAGCGCTACGAGGAGCAGATCGCCGAGGCCGAGTACGCGGCCGAGGTCGCCGAGGAGCGGGCCACCCGGTTCGGGCGGCGGCTGACCGCCGAGAAGTCCCGGCTGGCGAAGGCCGAGACGGAGATCGCCCGGCTGCTGCGCGAGCGCGCCGTGATGGTCGCCGAGCAGGCCATGAAGGAGGCCGAGGCGGCCCGCCGGGCCCTGGAGGCCACCCGCCCCAAGAACCCCGTCACGCCCGCCTCCTACGTCCGCGCGCAGGCCGCGGTGCGGCACCTGGAGCGGCAGGCGGCGGTTGCCGAGGCGCGCCGCGCGGTGGACGAGCGGGCCCAGGTCGAGCTGCGCCCGAAGATGCCCGACCCGGTGCCGGCCGGCGGGGCGGACGCGCTGCGCCCGGTCGGTCCGGCGCTGCCCGCGCAGCAGGCGCCGTCGGCGGCCGTGCCGGCCCCGCAGCGCCCGCGGGCCACCGCGTTCAGCTTCTTCGGCCGCCCCGGCGCGGCGCGGGCCGCGCTGCGGGCCGGTGCCCCGGCGCCCGCCGTCGGCGACCTGGCGGACGTGGTGGGCGACGAGGCGCTGGCCGACAGCGAGCGCTACGCGGTGCTGGACGGCGCCCCGGTGGACGCCGCGCAGCCGCCCGCGCACCAGGCCGTGGAGCAGCCGCCGAGCCACCAGCACGCCGAGTCGGACACCGAGCCCGAGGTGGTCGACCTGACCGCGCACGACGAGACCGAGCTGCTGGAGCTGCCCGAGCTGCGGGCCGGCCGCTCCTGACGGCCGCGCGCCCGCGCACGCGCGAACGGCCCCCCGGAAGGCTCCGGGG
>NZ_JBHUWH010000144.1:0-16497 GCF_042670125.1 Kitasatospora sp. NPDC057198
CGCACCGGCGCGGCACCTGACGGCTGGTGGTGGCTCGGTGCGCAGGGCGTTGCGCGGCCACCGTCGAGCGCACCGCCCTCCAGCGCCGAAATCCCGATTGCCCGGCCAGAGCGGGCGTCGCTACCGTTGCTTTCCATGACGCCCCGCTGCTTCGCCACCACGTGGATCCGCCGCGCCTGAGCGCGGTGGCAAGCCCTTCCGTCTCCGCCGCGCCTGTGAACCCCCATCACTTCAACGGGTACGGAGATCCCCGATGTTCACCCCCTACCGTGAGCTCGACGCGCTCCTGGACGAGTTCGTCCACACGGTCCGCGGCATCCTCGGCGACACGTTCGTCGGCGCCTACCTGCAGGGCTCCTTCGCGTTGGGCGCCGCAGACCTGCACAGCGACTGTGACTTCGTCGTCGCGACCACCGTCCTGCCCTCGGGGGACGCGGAGGCCCGACTCCGCCGGCTCCACGACGAGATTCCCACCCGCCCGGGCCTCTGGACCAAACACCTGGAGGGCTCCTACGCGGACACCGCGTCCCTGCGCGGCGTCGCCGGGCTCGGGACGCCGTGGCTGTTCTGCGACCACGGCCACCGCGAGCTGACCTGGGACACCCACTGCAACAGTCCGCACGCCCGCTGGATCCTTCGGAACCGCGGCATCACGCTGGCCGGGCCCCCGGCCGCCGAGCTCGTCGACGCGGTGCCGCCCGAGGCTCTGCGCGAATCGATGCGCGCGATGCTGCCCGGTCTCCTGGCCGGCCTGCGGACCTGGGCCCGCTTCGACGTGGCCTGGAGCCAGCGCTACGCCGTCACCACCTACTGCCGGGTGCTGTTCACCCTGCACACCGGCGAGGTGGCCTCCAAGCGCGGCGCACTGGAGTGGGCATGCGAGGCTCTCGACCCGCGCTGGCGACCCCTGTTCGTCCAGGTGATCCAGGACCGGGAGTTGGGCTGGGACCCGGCCGATCCGCCGAGGCAGGGCAGCCTCGAAGCGACGTACGCCTTCGCCGCCTATGCGGAGTCGTTCGTCGATTGACGCAGTCGGGCCCTGCGACCGCTGACGGCGCGGTGGCACGCGGGGCGGTATTTGAATACCGGGCCTGCTAGCGTGTCGCTGTCCGCCGCCGGTATTCAAATACCGGCGGTCCTTTCGACCGGGCGGCCGGGCGGCCGTCGTGCAGGGAGCTGTGCCGTGATCGAGCTGAAGACGCCGCAGGCGATCGAGAAGATGGCCGTCACCGGCCGGTTCGTCGCCGGGGTGCTGGCGGAGCTGTCGGCGCTCGCCGAGGTCGGGCGGGACGTGATGGACCTCGAGTCGCGGGCCAGGAAGCTGGTGGCGGACCGCGGTGCCGAGTCCTGCTACTGGGACTACGCGCCGTCCTTCGGCCGCGGCCCGTTCCGGAACGTGATCTGCCTGTCGGTGAACGACGCGGTGCTGCACGGGCAGCCGCACCCCTACGTGCTGCGCGACGGGGACGTGCTGAGCCTGGACTTCGCGGTGTCGATCGACGGCTGGGTGGCCGACTCGGCGGTGACCGTCATCGTCGGCACCCCGGACGAGCAGGACGTCCGGCTGGCCGAGTCGACCCGGGCGGCGCTGGACGCGGCGATCGCCGCCGCCGTGCCCGGCAACCGGATCGGGGACGTCTCGGCGGCGATCGCCGCGGTCGGTCAGGGCGCCGGCTACCGGATCAACACCGACTTCGGCGGCCACGGCCTGGGCCGCACCATGCACGAGGACCCGCACGTCCCCAACGTCGGACGGCCCGGCCGGGGCCTGGTGCTCAAGCCCGGCCTGACCCTGGCCCTGGAGCCGTGGTGGTGCACCGGCTCGGCGAAGCTGCGGGTGGACGCGGACGGCTGGACGCTGCGCTCGGCGGACGGCTCGCGCGGGGCGCACTCCGAGCACACGGTGGCGATCACCGAGGACGGGCCCCGGGTGCTCACCGTGCTGTCCTGAAGGGGCAGTTCGGCCACGGCGGGTGACGGCGCCGTGGACGGTGGGTGGCGGCTGTGGCCCGTCCCATAGGCGGAACGCTGGACAGTCGGCGCGCCGTCAGTGCCGGGTCACGGAGGGTGCGCGGTTCCCCGCCCGGGGCGGTCAAAACCGGTGAGCCCGGTCACAACCGCCGGCGGCCGGGCCCGGAAAATCGCGGTCCGGCCGGTCCCCGAAGGGCGCTGTACCGGCGGTAACAAGGGCCTGACCTGCGTAAACCTTGGAATGCTTGGAGTTCGGCGAAAGCGCCCGTAGCTTCGTAACCAGTGCAGGGCGCACTACCCGGGATCACCCGAAACCAACGCCCCGGCGCGGCCGACCGGCCGCCCGACGGGCAGGGTGACCGCGACGGAGAGCAGGTCGGACCTCGACCGCGCCGTCCGATCCACAAGCGCGAGAGACCGCAGGCCCGTCCGGGCCCCTGGTTCCGCCTTGCCTGCCCGGGGCATCCGAAAGGAATCGCATGATCTTCCGTAACGAGACTGCCGCCACCACGACCGCCACCACCGCCGAGAAGGGCAACCGGAAGCGCAACCGCGTCCGGGCCGCCATCGTCGCCGGCAGCGCGGTGGCCGTCCTCCCGGTGGCCGGCCTCGTGACGGCGACCTCGGCCTCGGCCGCGGACGTGTCCACCTGGGACAAGGTCGCCCAGTGCGAGTCGACCGGCGACTGGTCGATCAACACCGGCAACGGCTTCTACGGTGGCCTGCAGTTCACCTCCTCCACCTGGGCCGCGTACGGCGGCACCGCCTACGCCCCGCAGGCCAACCAGGCCACCAAGGCGCAGCAGATCGAGATCGCCGAGAAGGTCCTGGCCGACCAGGGCCCGGGCGCCTGGCCGGTGTGCTCCGTGCAGGCGGGCCTGACCAAGGGCGGCGCCGCCGCCCAGGTCGACACCTCCTCGTCGACCACCAGCAGCAACACCACCACCAGCAGCTCCAGCAGCTCGAACAGCTCCGCGAGCAGCAGCACCGGCACCAAGTCCGCGAAGTCGGCCACCACCGACTCCGACTCGGCCGCCACCAACACCGCCGACAGCGGCACCTCCTCCCACCAGGGCCACCAGTCCTGGAAGAAGAGCGCCAACACCGGCGGCGGCAGCTACACCGTCAAGGCCGGCGACACCCTGAGCGCCATCGCGGCCGCCAACGGCACCACCGTGGACGCGCTGTTCAGCGCCAACGCCCAGACCATCGGCTCCTCCGCCGACGTCATCTACCCGGGCCAGGTCCTGACCGTCTGATCCGGACTGTCTGATCCGGACCCGATCGGGCTCCGGCAGGAGCGCACGCACGACGCCGACGGCCACCCCTCATGTCGGGAGGGGTGGCCGCCGGCGTTCCCGCGCGCGGGGCCGGTCAGTCGAACCAGTCCGGCTCGGCGGCGTCGATCAGCTCGCGCAGCGCCGGACGGTCGTGGAACGCGCCCGAGAGCAGCGCGCCCAGCTCGCGCAGCGCCGCCGCGTCCTCCCCGTACGCCACGAACATGCCGGCCTCCGGGTCGTACCGGAACCGGCCCTCCAGCTGCGGCGCCCGGGAGCGGACGGCGGAACGGGCCACCGCCTCCCAGCCGTAGCCGCCGTTCTGCTGGCCCGCCGCCTCGAACACCTCGTCCACCTCGACCATCCGGTCGTCGGTCAGCAGCAGGCCGTACGCACCCGGCTTGTGGTCGTACTCGATGAACACCAGCGGGGCGAAGGTCTCACGATCAGTCATGGTGCGGACGCTAGCGGTAGCCACTGACAACCCGGCCCGGCCGGGGCCGGGCCGGGCTCACAGCGGGAGGACCTCCTCGACCGCGCTGGTGCCCGCGCCGGGCCGGGACTCCCAGTGCCAGGTCTCGTCCAGGCGCAGCCGCCCGTCGGCGAGCCGGGTCAGCACGCTGGTGCAGTGGCCCGAGGCGGTCTCCCCGGCCCGGTTGAGCTGCACGTACCGGAAGTCGACGGTGTCGCCGGCCCGGGTGCCGACCAGGTGGCCGTGCACCACCCCGCCGCCCCGGTAGTCGGCCCACACCAGGCCGTCCTCCTCGTGGTAGGCGAACCGGGTGCCCGGGTCGACCTCGCCGCCCTCGGGGCGGGACACCGGCGCGAACTCCAGCCCGTCGAGCGAGGGCAGCAGGGACGGCGGGGGCAGCACGGAGGACATGGCGGGCTCCTTGGGGCGCGAGGAGTGGGTGCGCGCCCAGTCGACCACGTCGGGCCGCCCGCCGACCGGGGCATCCGCATCATGGACAGCGACGCTCGGTGCCCAATTGCCCTGCCGGTGAAGGCGGGTGACCGGGCCTCGCGCTCCGCGGCAGGCCGTCGACGCCGATCCGGGGCGCCCCCGGCGCGGTGGAGGCCGAACGGAGGCCGAAGGGTGGCCGAACGGGGCCGAAGGGCGGGCGGACGGGACGGGGGCCCCGGGCGCCGAGCCGGGCGTCAGTCGTCGAGCAGCAGCCGCTCCAGGGCGGCGCGGGCGCGGGCGTCGGAGCCGGCCCGGACGGTGACGGCGGCGGCCAGCTCCCGGGTCCACTCGTCCAGGGGCACCGGGCGGCGCGACAGCACCACGCCGCGCACCACCCGGCAGACCTCGGCCGCCGCCCGGCCCCGGGACACCGTCAGGCTGAGCCGCTGGTCGCCCAGCGTGACGTCCAGCCGCTCGATCCGGCCGGGACGGCCGGCCAGCCGGTCGGCCAGGCCGCGACCGCGCTCGACCGCCACCGCGTCGGCGGGCAGCGCCTCCGCGAGGGCCCCGGCCAGGACCTGGGCGTACACCTCCAGGTCGGCGGCGTCCCGGCGCAGGGCGGCCGCCAGCAGGTCGATCGACTCCTCGTCCCGCGCGGTCGGTTCGAGCCGGCCGTCGTCGCTCATGTCACTCCTCGGTGCGGTCGGTGCGGTCGGTGGACCGGTGCAGCCCTGACCCTAGCCGTCCAGGCTCAGCACCATGGTGGGCCGTTCGATCTCGTGGTCCTCGCGCAGCGGGCGGACGGCGGTGCCGATCGCGAAGAACTCGGTGGTGTGGCCGCCCCAGCGGTGGTTGTGCGCGTTGAGCTGCACCCCGACGATGCCCTCGGCGCCCAGCTCCTCGGCCTCGACCTGCATCCGGGTCATCGCCAACTCGCGGGCGTCGTAGAGGGCCTGGGTGAACGGTTCGATCTCCACGTTCTTTCCGAGGTTGGAGAAGACCGCGCTCACCTTCTGGTGCGCGATGTGGTACACGCAGGTGCCCATGGTCATGCCGAGCGGTGCGTAGCCGGCCCGGATCAGGGTCCAGAAGTCCTGGCCGGAGAGGTCGGAGGTGAACGGCTGGCCCTTGTTGTTGCGCCAGCCGGTGCCGCCGGGCGCCGGCTGGTCGGCCTTGACGGCGGTGCCGATCGCGATGAATTCGGCGATGTCCGAACCGAATTCGCGGGCCTCCACGCTCAGCCGGACGCCGACGATCCCGTCCGCGCCGAGCGCCGCGGCCTCGGCCTCCATCCGGGTCATGGCCAGTTCGCGGGCGTGGTACATCGCCTGGCTGAGCGTCTCCAGCTCCTGGTTCTTGCCCCAGCGGCCGAGCTGGATCCCGACGTGGTAGATCGAACTGCCCAGGACCAGGCCGATCGGCTTGAACCCGGCCTCCCGCACCAGCAGGAACTCGTTGACCGACAGGTCGCTGGTGAAGATCGAGCCGGGCTTGCCCGGCTGCAACTTGGCGAGGCGCCGCATCGCGTCGGCCGGCACGCCCTGGGCGGTGGGATCGGAGCTGCTCATCTGGTCAATCTCCCCTTCGACTGTGCTGATGGTGCGCGGTGGGCCGTGGGCCGTGGGCCGTGGACCGTGGGCCTAGCGGCGGGCCGCCCGGTCCAGGCGGCGGCGCAGCCGGTCGCCGTCGCCGTTCAGCGGCATGACGGTGAGGGTGCGCGGTCGGGCGGGCGCGCCGGCGAAGCGGGCGACCGCGGTGCCGTACAGGACGTTCTCGGTGATGTGGTCGGTCTGCTTGTCCCGGTACATGCAGGGTTCCTGCCAGACCCGGAGGCTGTTGTCGGCCAGGATCATGCCGTCGCCGCCGAGCCCCGCCACCTGCCGGCGGACCTGGGCCCGGGCGTCGGCCCGGACCTGCCGGACCAGGTCGGTCCAGCCGTCCACCTCCTGGTTCGACCAGGAGTACCGCTGCATGCCCGTCCGGTAGTCGTCGTGGCGCACCCCGACCGACATGCCGGCCAGCAGGCCCACCGGCACCCAGCCCGCCGTGACCAGCTTGGCGAAGCCCGTGCCGTCCAGGTGCGAGGTGAACGGGCGGTACGGCCGCACCCCGCCCGCGGCGCGCACCGCCGTGCCGATCACCTTGAACTCCAGGCAGTGCGGCGCCGCCGGGAACGGGGCCACCGTCAACTGTGCCGCCACCACGCCGTCGCCGCCGAGCGCCGCGCACTCGGCGGTCATCCGGCCCAGCGCGGCGCGCCGGGCGTCGTCCAGCACCTTCACCAGGGCGGCCGAGGGCGCGCCGTCGCCCGACAGCGCGACCGGGGCCGGCTTGTCGTTGAACCACCCGCTCCGGTAGCCGCAGGCGTGGTAGCCCCAGTAGCGGCCGCTGCGGCCGACCCGGTACACCGCCGACCCCATCACCTGGCCGACCGGCTCGAAACCGACCGACCGGATCGCGGCGAACTCGCCCACCGGCAGGGCCGACGACCAGGTGCCGTCGGCCCGCTCCCGGGCGATCCGCGCCGCCGCGACGGGCGGCAGCCCCGTACCGTCCCAGGACTCCGACACGGCGCCCACCCCCCCTGTTCCAGCAAACCCGCCGGCCTGTCGCCGGGCCCCGACCGAGCACCCTACGCACCGTTACGGACGCGGCGCCAGGGAGGTGGGGTTCCCGCGCTCCGGCGCCCGGCGGCGGCTCAGGAACCGGAGTCGTCCCGGTCCGGCGGCGGGTCCTCGAAGTCGACGTCCACGTGCTGCTCGGGGCGGCGCTCCTCCTGCCGGACGAGGTCCTCCAGGACCTGCTCGTCCGGGCCGGTCAGCGGGGGCTGGAGCAGCGAACGGGGCCACAGGCGGCGGGCGAGGACGGTGTTCGACTCGGCCGCGTACACGGTGATCTGGGCGGCCAGGTAGATCCAGGAGAGCAGGCCGATCACCGTCGCGAAGAAACCGTAGACGGCGGTGGCGTGCCGCAACTGGTGCGCGACCAGGGCCGCGCCGAACGCCTGCAGGACGGTGAACAGCGGGCCCGCGAGCAGGCTCCCGGGCAGCAGCGCACGGGCCGGCACCTCCTTCGGGGTGAGGATCCGCAGGCAGGCCAGGAACAGCAGGGTGTTCAGCACGGCCGACAGCAGCAACCCGCCGACCCGGGCCGCCGGGCCGCCCAGCGCCGCGCCCACCAGCGCCGCCGCGGCCGTGGCCAGCAGCAGGCCGGTGCCGAGCGTCACGAACAGCGCGAGGCTGCGCCCCAGCCGCGACCAGTACCCGGGCCGCCGCACCCCCGGGACGTTCCACACCTCGGCCATCGCGTGCTGCAGCACCTGCGCGATGCCGAGCGCGCCGTACAGCAGGCCCGCCACGCCGATCACCAGGGCCAGGCCGCTGCCCTGCACCGAGTGCACGTTCGCCCGCAACTGGTCGCCGATGATCGGGAAGTCCGCGAGCGCCGAGTCGACCACGGCCTGCTGGGCGTCCGGGTGCCCGTGCAGGACGAAGCCGAGCACGGTGGACAGCAGGAGCAGCAGCGGGATCAGCGACACGAAGCCGTAGTAGGTGATCAGCGCGGCCAGCAGCCCGCCCCGGTCGTCCCCGTACTTCTTGACCACCCCGAACACGACGGCCAGCGGGCGGTGCCGCTGCTGGGTGCGGTCGACGGTGCGCAGGGCGCGTTCGACGGGGTTCATGGAGAGGTCTCCGGGCGGCAGGGGCAGCAGGGGCGGCAGGGGCGGGGTGGTGTCGGCGGGCGGTACTGCGGGCGGGTGGGGGCGACGGGGGCGACGGGGGGCACGGTGCGGGCTCCTTCCGCGTGACGGACGGCACCGGGGCGTATGCCCGGCCGGCGGGTGTGAACGCGCGGGTGGGGGAAAGGCGGACAGGGAAAACGGATTCGGGTGCGCGGAGGAGGCAGGGCAGGTGTGGTGGTGGAGCGCGGTACGGCTGGCGGTGGTCGGTGCGGCGGTGGGGCTGGTGCTGTACGTGGTGGACCGGCTGGTGGAGCTGACGACCCGGCGGCTGTCGGCGGGGGCGGCGACGGTGCCCCGGGTGCTGCGCGGCTGCCGGAAGCCGATCCTCGCGGTGGCCGGCTGCGGGCTGCTGCTGGCCGCGATGCCGTGGGTGCGGGCGCCGGACGGGGTCGACCACCTGCTGGTGCTGGCGACCATCGGCTCGTGCGGCTGGCTGGCCGCGCGGGCGGCCGCGCTGCTGCTGGAAGGGGCGGTGCGGCTCGCGGTGCGCCGCCGGGACGCGGCGTGGGCCGGGCGGGCCCGCACCCAGGCGGGGCTGCTGGGGCGGATCCTCCAGGCGGCGATCGCGCTGCTTGCGCTGGCCGCGATGCTGATGACCTTCCCGGCGGTGCGGGTGGTCGGCACCAGCCTGCTGGCCTCGGCCGGGCTGGTCGGCGTGGTCGCGGGCATCGCGGCGCAGAGCGCGCTGTCGAACCTGTTCGCGGGCATCCAGATGGCCTTCGGCGACCTGGCCCGGATCGGTGACGTGGTGGTGGTCGGCGGCGAGTGGGGCACCGTCGAGGAGATCACCCTGACCGCCGTGGTGATCGCCACCTGGGACCAGCGGCGGATCGTGATGCCGATGTCGTACTTCGCGGGCCGCCCGTTCGAGAACTGGTCGCGCCGCTCCGAGCGGATCACCGGCACCGCCCTGCTGCACCTGGACCACAGCACGCCCGTCGACCTGCTGCGCGAGGAGTTCGAGAGCTACCTGGCGAAGCACCCGCGCTGGGACGGCGAGGGCAGCGCCCTCCAGGTCGTCGACACCACCCCCAGCACCCTGGTGGTGCGCGCCCTGGCCACCGCCGCCAACGCGGGCGACGCCTTCGAGCTCCGCTGCGACCTGCGCGAGCACCTGGTGGGCTTCCTGCGCGAGCACCACCCGTACGCGCTGCCCCGGATCGCGGTGGCGACCGCGCCGGGTGAGCGGTCGGGTGAGCGGCCGGGCGAGTGGTCGGGTGAGCGGGAGCGGCGGCCCGGGTGGCCGGAGCAGCGGCGGTCGGGGCCCGAGGGGGCCTGAGGGGGCGGAGAGGGCTTGAGGGGGTCTGAGGGGGAGCGGGGCAGGGGGGTCAGGCCGGGCCGATCCGGGCGGCCCGGCGGGTGCCGTTGCGGCGCAGGGCGCCGGGCGGTTCGGGCACTCCGGCGGCGGCCGCCGCCAGGATCGCATCGGGGTGGGTGAGCGCGCCCCACCAGGCGGCGCCGTCGCCCTCGGCGTCCGGGGCGGTGGCTGGGGCGGTGGCTGGGGCGGTGCGCAGCCAGGCGGCCGAGGCGGGCAGCAGGACGTGTTCGCCGGGCAGCAGTCCGGGCAGCGTCCAGCGCAGCGCGCACCGCTCGTACAGGTACTGCTCGCCCCAGTCGAGGGCGTCGCGGTACACCGCCTCCCGGTACCCGGCCCAGCGGGTCGGCACGTCCGGGTCGCCGTCCGCGCGCCCGCAGATCGTCTCCGGGTCGTCACCGGACAGGGTGAACTCGAAGCCGCCGCCGACGATCTCCAGCGCGGCGACGCCCTGGGTGCCGTTGTAGCCGGCCGAGGTGCCGGGCGGCGGGCCGGTGAGCGCGGCGGTGAACACCGGGCGGCGCAGCTCGCGGCGGGTGCGCAGGCACCACAGCGCCCCGCAGGCCCCCTCGGCGGGGCGGGCGAAGTCGACGGGCTCCGGGGCGTACCCGGTGACCAGCAGCTCCAGTTCGGTGCCCGGTCCGGACCAGCGGGCGACCAGCGCGCCGGACGGCAGCCGCCACAGCCGGTCGGGCTGTCCGGGCAGCGCGGCGCCGTCCAGTTCGGCGGTGAACGCGAGCGGCCCGAGCGGCGTCGCGAAGTCCGGCGCGGCGGCCGGGAGGACGGGGACGCGCCGGACGTACGGCAGCAGCAGGGGGTTCACCGGGGTGGGCTCAGACCGGCTCGCGGACGATCCACAGCCGGGTGCCGGTGTGGGCGGGGCCGGGGACGAGCAGGAAGACGAGCCGGCCGCCGCGTTCGCGCTCCACCCTCGCCACCCAGCGGGACACCGCGACCACACCGCAGGCCGCGCCCGCCAGCAGCATGCCGCCGGGCATGCCGTCCCGCGTGCCGCGCCAGCCGATGAACAGCGTGCACAGGACCAGGTAGCCGATCATCCGGCGCGGCGGCAGGTAGGACCCGGGCTCCCCGGGAGGCAGCCCGAACCCCGCGGGGAGGCGGTCCAGCGGCTTCGCCAGCCGCTTGGAGAAGCAGCGGGCCCACCACCACCCGCTGAACAGGAAGGAGGCGCCGAAGAACGCACCGGCGAAGGCGACGCGCGTCGTGAGCGCGTACCGGTCGGACCACAGGAAGGACGGCAGGCAGCCCACCAGTCCCGCCAGGAGGAACGGTCCGCTCATGGTGCGCAGGTAGTCGGTGGTGCGCACCAGGCGCTGTGGTCTCTCCAACGGATCCCCCGGGACTCGAACGCGTTCGTCCGCGAATGCGCGGCATCGTAGCGCCCGGCGGAGCGGCGGAGCAGCGGTGGATCAGAGGTAGTCCTCCAGGCGCGCGATCGCGAAGCCCTGCGCGGTGGCGGCGTCGACGACCCGGCGCAGCATGTCCGGCATGGTGCCCTTCCAGTCGGCGGAGGGGGCGCGGAAGTGGGTCAGCACGATGTCGCCGGGGTGGAAGACCTGGTCGGCGTAGCGCCACTCCAGGTGGTCGGGGAACGCCTCCTCGGTCCACAGCGGGAAGGCGGTGATCCCGCAGGAGGCGGCGGTGCGCAGCGCGGCCTCGGTGTACTCGCCGTACGGGGGGCGGAACAGCCGGGGGCGGGTGCCGGTCTCCTGCTGGAGGCGGTCCTGCTGGCCGCAGATCTCGCGCTGGAGGGCGGCGGCGTCCAGGCGGCGCAGGTCGGGGTGGGTGAGTGTGTGGTTGTCGATGCCGACGCCGTGGGACTGCAGGCCGCGGAAGTAGCCGTAGTCGGAGCGCGCCAGGTAGTCGGAGAGGAAGACCGTCATCGGGACGCCCAGTTCGGCGGCCATCGCGGCGAACCGCGGGTCCTTCTCGGCGCCGTCGTCCACGGTCAGGAAGATCACCTTGTCGGTGGTCGGGACGCGGCGGACCACCGGCGGCAGGCCGGGCGTGCGCTCGACGCCGGGGCCGTCGGCCAGCTCGGGCTTGCCGGCGGGCGGGGCGGGGGCGCGCAGCGGGAGCGCGGCCAGGCCCCAGCGCTGGGCGGCGGCGAGGGCCTGCTGCCGGGCGAGTGCCTGCTCGGCGGCGGCGAGGCGGCCGTTGGCCTCCTGTCCGGCGGCGGCCTGCGGGCGGGCGGCGGGCATCGCGGCGAGCGCCTGCCGCGCGGCCTGCGCGGCCTGAACGGCCTGGGCGGCGGGAGCTGCCTGGGCGTCGGCCGGGGCGGCCTGGGCGTCGGCGGGCGGGGCGGCCGGGGCGGAGGAGCGGGCCGCCCCGGGGGCGGGGTCCCGGGGGTGCAGCGCGGAGCAGCCGACGGCGAGGGTGGCGAGCACGGTGAGGGCGGCCAGGCTACGGCGGTGGTGGCGGCCGGACCGGACGGGGGCGGTGCTGCGCTGGGCGGTGCTGTGCGGAGCGGTGCTGCGCTGGGTGGTGCTGCGCTGGGCGGTGCTGCGCGGTGCGGTGCGGTGGGAGACGGTGCGGTGGGGCGTGGCGGAGGGCTTCGGCATACCGGCCGATGATCCCCTTGTCATATCTGTCGTACTCGACACGCCGTCGCCGGTCACCCGGACGGACCGGCGCCGTCCCCCGTTTGACGCGCCCCGACCGGCGGCGTACAGAGAAGAACATGCACCCGGGTGTCCCGGCGGACCCCAGCGGCCCGCCACCACGCACCGACCCCGGCCCGGCGCGCACCGGCCCCCCGTCCGGCGACGCCCGCCCGCACCGGGACACCGCCGCCGAGCCGCTGCTCGCCGACGGCCTGCTGCGCGCCGTCCGCGCCACCGCCGCCTACGGGGGCGTGCTCTACCTGCACTCCGCCGACCGCCGCTCGCTGGCCGTCGCCGCCGTCGTCGGCATCCCGCTCAACCTGCTCGAACCGTTCCGGCGGATCGCCGTCGCCGCGCCCCTGCCCGTCGCCGACTCCTACCGGGGCGGGCGCACCATCGTGCTCGCCGACGCCGACGACACCATGCGCCGCTACCCCCGCCTCGCCGTCGGGCTCCCGTACGCGCACGCCTCCGCCACCACCCCCGTCACCGCCGGCGACCGCACCTACGGCGCCATCGCCGTCTTCTGGCCCGCCGACGGCACCCGCCCGCCCGCCACCACCCGCCGCCAACTGCGCACCGCCGGCAACCGGTTGGCCACCGCACTGCTCCCGTACGGCGACCGGGTCGGCGGCGAGGAACCACCCGTCGTGGTGCCGCTGCCGGTGCCCGGCGGCGACGGCGTCCGGGTCGGCTTCTTCGACTGGGACCTCGAGACCGGCCGGATCGCCGTCGACGAACGGCTGCGCGAGATCCTCGGCACCGGCCCGTTCGACGGCCGCGGCGCCACCCTGCTGGAACGCGTCGCCCCCGAGGACGTCACCCTGCTGCGCGAGGCCGCCCGCCGCGCCGCCCGGCAGGGCCGCCCCTTCACCCACCGCGTCCGGCTGCGCGACCCCGGCGGCGGCACCCGGCAGCTCGACCTGCACGGGCAGCCCGTCGCCGACCCGGCCCGGCTGGTCGTCGCCGTCCTCGACGCCACCGCCGCCGCGGCCGCCACCGCCGCCGTCGAACGCCTCCGCGACGGCGTCTTCGCCCTCGACCCCGACGGCCGGGTCGGCTACGTCAACCGCAGCGCCGAGATGCTGCTCCACAGCACCCGCGCCGACCTGCTCGGCCGCCGCCCCTGGGACGCGCTGGGCTGGCTCGGCGACCCCGCCTACGAGGACCGCTACCGCTCCGCGATGCTCTCCCAGCAGCCCACCGCGTTCCTCGCCCGCCGCCCGCCCGACCACTGGCTGGCCTTCTCGCTCTACCCCGACGCGCACGGCCTCACCGGCCGCATCGTCCCCGCCGCCCCCAGCACCGACACCACCCTCCCCGAAGCCCCGCCGCCCACCCCCGCACCCCTCGGCGGCGTCTACCACCTGCTGCAACTCGCCTCCGCGCTCACCGAGGCCGTCACCGTCCGCGAAGTCGCCGACGCCGTCACCGACCAGATCCTGCCCGGCTTCGGCGGACAGGAACTCGCCCTCTACCTCGCCCGCGCCGGACGCATGCACCTGCTCACCCAGACCGGCTACCCCGAAGGCTTCCTCGACCCCTTCGAAGGCACCCCGATCCGCGCCCGGCTCCCCGGCACCGAGGTGTTCACCACCGGCGCGCCGGTCTTCTTCGAGACCCCGCACGAACTCTCCGCCGCCTACCCCGGCATCCCGCGCGACGAGATGGGCGCCTGGGCCTTCCTCCCGCTGATCGCCTCCGGCCACCCCGTCGGCAGCCTCATCCTCGGCTTCGACCGCCCCCGGGTCTTCAGCGCCGAGGACCGCTCCGTCCTCACCGCCCTCGGCGGCCTGATCGCCCAGGCCCTCGAACGCGCCCGCCTCTACGACGCCGAGTCCGCCGTCGCCCGCGGCCTCCAACAGGCCCTCCTCCCGCACCGGCTCCCCGCCGTCCCCGGCCTCGCCACCACCGCCCGCTACCTGCCCGGCACCCGCGGCATGGACATCGGCGGCGACTGGTACGACGTGCTGCCCACCCCTGACGGCGGCGTCGTCCTGATCATCGGCGACGTCGAGGGGCACAGCGTCAAGGCCGCCGCCCTCATGGGCCAACTCCGCAGCGCGGTACGGGCGTTCGCCAGCGGTGACGAACCCGTCGAGACCGTCGCCCGGCGCACCAACCAACTGCTCCTCGACCTCGACGCCGGACTGCTCGCCTCCTGCTGCCTGCTGCGCCTGCACCCCGCCACCCGCACCCTGCGCGCCGTCCGGGCCGGACACCCCCCGCCGCTGCTGCGCGAACCCGACGGCCGCACCACCGTCCTCGACCTCGACGGCGGACCACTGCTCGGCATCGACGGCGGGTTCGACTTCCCCGCCACCGAGACCCGGCTGCCGCCGGGGGCCACCCTCGTCCTCTACACCGACGGCCTGGTCGAATCCGCCACCGCGACCCTCGCCGAGGGCATCGACCGCCTCCGCACGGCCCTCGCCCACGCCCCCACGCTGGACCTCGAACCGCTCGCCGACCTGCTGGTGGGCCGGGCGCGGCAGGATGGTTGGCGGGCGGACGACGTGGCGGTGCTGGTGGCGCGGCTGGGTGAGGGAAGCGGGGCTTGAGGGGGCGTCACGATGAGGGGAGCGGGGCTTGAGGGGGCGTCGGGGTGCGGGGGCGGGGGAGGGGAGGGGTTCCGGCGGCGGCGAGGGGCGGTGAGTGGGCGGGGTGGGGGCAGGGCGGGGGCGGGGGAGGTCAGTGGGGGCGGACGAGGTGGCAGGTGTGGGCGAAGACGACGGCTTGGACGCGGTCGCGGAGGCCGAGTTTGTGGAGGATGCGGCCCAGGTGGGACTTCACGGTGGCTTCCGCGAGGTGGAGGGCGGCGGCGATCTCGGCGTTGGAGCGGCCGTGGCCGACCTCGACCAGGACCTCGCGTTCGCGGGGGCTGAGGAGGGCCAGCCGGGCCCGCTGCTCGGCGGTGTCGCGGGTGGGGAGGTGGGGGCGGAAGTCGTCCAGCAGGCGGCGGGTGATCCGGGGGGAGAGGACGGCGTTGCCCGCGGCCACGTCGCGGACGGCGGCGAGGAGTTCCTCGGGCCGGGTGTTCTTGAGCAGGAAGCCGGCGGCACCGGCGGCCAGCCCGGCGAAGGCGTACTCGTCGAGGTCGAAGGTGGTGAGGATGAGGACCCGGCTGCGCGGGACGAGGCGGGTGATCTGCCGGGTGGCCTCGATCCCGTCCGTCCCGGGCATCCGGACGTCCATCAGGACGACGTCGGGGCGCAACTCGCGGGCCAGGCGCACCGCTTCGGCGCCGTCGGCGGCCTCGCCGACCGGGGTCAGGTCGGGCTGGGCCTCCAGGATCGTGCCGAAGGCCAGCCGCAGCAGGGCCTCGTCGTCGGCGACCAGGACCCGGATCGTCATGCGGGCACCCCCCGGCGGTAGCCGGTGAGCGGGAGGCGGGCGCGCACTTCCCAGCCGCCGCCCGGCCGCGGTCCGGCCCGCAGGGTGCCGCCGTGGGCGGCCGCGCGCTCGTGCATGCCGGTGAGGCCCCGGCCGGGCGGGTCCGGCGGGGCGGGGAGGGCGGCGGGGTTGTCGTCGGTGACGCGCACGGTGACGGTCGCGGCCGAGCAGTGGACCCGGACCTCGGCGCGGGTGCCGGCGGGGGCGTGCTTGAAGGTGTTGGTCAGGGCCTCCTGCACCAGGCGGTGGACGGTCAGTTGGACGGTGGCGGGCAGGGCGGCGTGCTCGCCGTCGAGCTCGACCCGGACCGGCAGCCCGGCGGCGCGCATCCGGTCGGCCAGCGCGGCCAGTTCGGCGATGCCGGGCAGCGGGTGGCGCCGCGCGTCGGGGTCGTCCGGGTCGTCGGGGCCGTCGGGGCGGTCGCAGTCCCCGGGGCCGTCCGGTGCGCCGGGGCCGTCCGGTGTACCGGTGCGCAGCAGGCCGAGCGAGCGCCGCATGTCGGTGAGGGCCCGCCGTCCGGTCTCGGCGGCCCCGCGCATCGCGGTGGTGGCCTTCTCCGGCGCGCGGTGCTGGGCGTGCAGGGCGGCGTCGGTGAGCGCGACCATCACGGACAGGTGGTGGGTGACGATGTCGTGCACCTCGCGGGCGATCCGGGCCCGCTCCTCGGCGACGGCCAGCCGGGCCCGCTGCTCCTGGCGCTGTTCGGCGAGCGCGAGGTGGGCCCGAGCGGTCCGGGCGTGCCGGCCCAGGGTGGCGGCGGCCAGGACGGTCGCGCTCAGGGCGACGAAGGGGGCGAGGAACGCGTCCGGCGCGGCCCAGCGCAGGCAGGCCAGCAGGGCCCCGCCCTCCGCGACGGCGCAGGCGGTCAGCGCGGCGCGCCGCCCGGCGTACCCGGCCACCGCGTGCAGGGCCACCAACAGGGCGGCGTCCGCGGGCAGTTGGACGTCGGTCAGCCACTGGACGAGCGCCGCCGCGGCCACCGCGCCGAACGCCGCGCGCGGGGCCCGGTGCCGCCACGCCAGGGGCAGCACCAGGGCGCAGGTCAGGGCCGCGGCCACCGGGAGCCGGGCGGACGGCTGGGTGGCGGCGGCGTGCAGCAGCAGCGGGGGCAGGGCCAGCAGCGGCGGCAGTGACTCCCGTGCGGCGGCCGGGAGCCGGCGGGGGCGGTGGCGCGGTGGGTGGGTGGCGGCCGCCTCGGTCATCGCGGGGGTCCTGTCGGTCGGCGGGTGGGTCGGTCGGCGGGTGGGTCAGCGGGTGGGTGCGTCAGCGTG